>NZ_JAUONW010000008.1:0-162582 GCF_030546345.1 Caloramator sp. CAR-1 | reverse complement strand
TATCCAACATTTGCCTTGTGTGAAACTTATACAGTTCTCTTTAACTTCGCATTCTTTCATATGTTTGTCCCCCTATTCAATGTCTATATGTATAACCTTCTTGTATTTCCAGCCCCTATTCAGCAATTTCAAATTATGCTTTTCTACTGCTTTTCTGATGTTCATACCCTCTGTTTCAAGCTTGTCCAACAATCCAATGCAAACTTGTATGACGTCAAGAGTTTCGGCTGCAATTTCTTCTTTGTTGTCTATATTGTCTATTTCATATTTAAAAAGCTCCTCCCATAGCTCATCTACTTCTTCTTTAGCTTTGTTGAGTATTGAAACATAAGTGTCATCCTTTTTTAAAATTAGTAGTTCCATCTTTATGCCTCCTTAAAGTTTCATAAAAACTAACCAATGTGTTTTAGCTCGTTTGTTGCCAAAAAGCGGTTTGTAATCAATTATCTCTAATATTTGTTTTAACTTTATCTGCTCTTCATTCCACTTGAAAATTAGCACACCGTATTGTTCTAATACCCTCATGCATTCATTGAATCCTTGTTTAATATCTTTTTCCCAGTCTTCTGATAATTTTCCATATTTTTTGGCCATCCATGAATTTTCACCTATTTTTATTAAATGCGGTGGATCAAATACTACTAAACGAAAGGTATTATCTGGAAACGGAATGTTCCTAAAATCTCCTATAATGTCAGGTTTTATAATCAATTTCCTTCCGTCGCATAATACTTCTTCTGTTTCTCTTATATCCATAAAAACTACGTTTGGATTGTTTTTGTCAAACCAAAACATTTTGCTTCCACAACATACATCCAATATGGGTTTACCCATATAAACACTCCCCCCTAAATGAACATTTTTATAAAATCCTTGTGATTAACACCCAACCTAATGCAAGCCTCGTCTAATGCTTTATTTATAGCTCTCGTGTAATCCTCCCCTGTTCTTTCTGTTTCCTGCAATGCCAATGCTGTTGCAAGTGCTATGACTTGCTTTCTTAGTTCCCTTGATTCCTCATTTTTCATTCTTACCCTTCCCCTCTATGTATTTATCCAATATCTTCTTTGCAGTGATTATTCTTGTCTTTGCCCTTTTATCTGTTATTAAGTCCTCTATTATCATCAAAGTTTCTTTTATGTCCATCATGTCTTGTTTAATTCTATTTCCTACCCTATATCCACCTCTCATTGCAAAATCACCTTGTAACCAATTTCATTAAAATGGAGTATCCTCATCGCCAAAAGGTATTTCCTCGTTATCATTAACTGGCATAAATTCGTCTGCTTCTTGTCGGTTTTCTATCTGATTATTGTCTATTTTAGGCCAATCAAGAAATTTTATTTTGTCAGCTACAGCTTCGGTTATATATTTCTTTGTCCCATCACTTGCTTTATATGAACTTGTTTGTATCCTACCTTCAACTGCTACCAGTCTTCCTTTAGTTAAGTTGTCTGCAACTGTTTCTGCAAGTTTCCCGAATACTACACATTTGATAAAATCAGCTTCCCTCGTTCCATCTTCTTTTTTGTAGTCCCTGTCTATTGCTACTGTAAACCTTGCAACTGGTGTTCCAGTATTAGGTGTATATTTCAACTCTGGATCCGCTGTTAGCCTGCCTATGCCAAACCATTTATTCATGATTTATCTCCTCCAATAACTCTGGATTTTCGTATATGTTGCCGATTACTTTACATTTCACAAAATATTCGTATCCAACTCCATAATCACAAAACCAGCTTAAACGTCTGCTGTAATCATGTCCTAAAATTTTATGAACAGGGTGTGGGTCTACTAATACTCCATCATATGTAATATAAACTTGAGATATATAAGGATTTTTAGTTTCCGAAGTATCGTGTATCTCTACAATATCTCCTTCGTAAATTTCTGTTCCGTTGTCATCTTTCAAGCCAGTATATTGCATTAATACAATGCGAGGGTTATTTGCTATACAGGTTCTTCCGTTGCTATGTCTTACCCAAAGGTCACCATTTACAACTTCTATGTTATGAGCAAAATCAAAATAATACATTTCATCAAAAGCTCTATTCCATGCTCTAAACTTAATCTCTCTCATTTTTATTCACCTTCCTTTCGTTTTCATAAGGCATCATATACGGATTGTGCATTATACAACTATGGTAAAATTCAACTTTTTCATGTTGCAATGTGCAGTATGCTCCATCATACCATATACAATCACAACAATACATTTCTTATCTCCTCCATCCACTTTTCAGTTTCTTCAAGCCTTTTCTCCCATCTGTCCCTTTCCTCGCAAGCCTTTTCAAATGCTATCCTTGCATTGCGTATCCTTGCGTAGCTACCTTTTCATTGCATCAATTTTTTGCTCTTTTTCACCACATCATCTTTTGCTTTTTTAAGTTTCTTCTCTATCTCAAGCTTTGCAAGGCTTAAAATAAAATATCTGTCGTTCACCTAAGCACCTCCTCAATAGCTTTTAAATGCTTTTTTACTTGATTTATCTTTTCTTGTAATTCTTCAAACTCTTGTTTCTTTGTTTCTATTTCATCATCTATATTTGTTTTATAAGGACTACGACCTATCAAATAATCAGTTGTAACTTTAAAATAATCAGCCAATTTAATTAAAATATCGTAACTTGGTTCTCGACCTTTTTCAAAATATGAAATATTTTGAGGGGTTACACCTATTTCTTCAGCTAATTTTGCCTGTGTTATCATTTTCTCTTTTCTTAATTCTTTAAGTCTTTGAGAAAACATTAAATCACCCCCTCCTTGAAAGGAGCATCTTTTCAAGCTCCTTGATGTCATACTTTCTCTGCCCGCCATAGCTGTTGAAATAGTTTCGTGGTGCATTTACTTTTGCTACCGCTCCAGAACCGCTATTTTGCCAGTTTATAAACTCCTCGAAGGGTTTATCTGGGCCAAGAAAAGTTGCAGCCAGCTTTATATACCTTTCTTCAAGATTATTAAGTTTGCAGTATTCAGCATAATTAATAGCAGCCTTAATAATATCCTCAGGCTTATATTTTTCTTTAAGCCTTGTTTGCCATACCCTATAGGCTTTTTTCTTCTCCTTATGCCTTGGGTAATGGCTCCAAAATGTTTCAAACTCCTGTGTGTATGTTTCTCCTTTGCCAGGACTACCAGCTTTCGCTTCATCATCCTGCGCTCCATCACCAACTTCTGGTGACTTCTCAGCCGGGGAGTCATCATGCACACATGTATTATTTATATAATTATTTATTTTTTTATTATCATTGTTATCATTATTTACATTATTGTTTGTGTTCTTTTGCTGCTCTTTTGCTGTTCCTTCGCTGCTTTTTTGCTGCTCTTTTGCTGTTCTTTTGCTGTTCCTTAAATCTTGATAAACGCTGTAATTTACTATGTTTATAGCGGTTCTTTTGTTGTTCGTTTCAAGTGTTATCGTTTGCTCACATTCAAGCAATTTTAAGAAATCATGCACTTTTTTTCTTGACCATCCCCACCTCTCAGCTAATTTTGTCTCTGATGTAATCAAACTTCCTCTTTCTAATTTAATTAGTTCATTGCCTACCAAAACCTTTTTCTCTTCATGACTAGCTAACAATATTAAGTCAATCCAAGCTTGACCTTTACTAAATGGTTTGTCTTCCCATAACCAACTATCCTGTATTTTTCTGTATAGACTAATCCATCCTTGTTGTGACATTTAATCACTCCTTTATCCGGAGCAGGAATTAAGCCTGCTCCGATTAACCATTTAACATCTTGTCGGCCACTCTTAACGCATCTTCTATAAGTCCAATTCTTTCTAAAAACTCTGGATATGTTATTTCTTTTATCCCATTTTTAACCATGTAATTTGTTCTTCTTTGCTCTATGTTCATTCCATAAGCTCTGTTAAAATTACTTCTAAATTCTTGCCATGCCTTGTTATGTGGTATTCCTTTATCAAATGCAAATTTTCTTATCATTTGATTAAGTCTTTGTCTTGGTGTCCCTTCTATGTTTGTTGCATCTAAATTGTTTAATCTATGTTCTAAAATCTGTTGTTTTTGCTCTATTTCCTTTTGCTTTAACTCTGCTTTTGCAAGTGTGTCAAATATATGTTTAAACATTTGTAGTTCTGGACTTAACTGACTTATCATAATATTTTGTTCTCTTACTTTGAAATATGTTTCTTCTAATCTCTCATAAACTTCCCATGCTTCATCCGTATCAAGTATCTTTGCATGTCTTGCTGCTCCTCGGTCAGTCCATAAAATAAGTTGTGATACATATTTCAAAGGCTCTCTAATATCATTGGGTAGGCTCTCTTTGAAATTTTTTAATTCATTACCTTCTAACTTGTAGTAATGTTTACCTAAAATAAATCTGCCTTGATTGTTTAGAAAATTCATTTGTATATTTTTTTCTTCCGTCCCAAATTGTTCTGCTAAAACCTTAGTTGTCATCACTCTTTGGTCTTTGTATTCAATTGGAACTATATAATTCATTTTGAACCCTCCCATCATTTGTTCAAAATAGGTACTTCAATAACCTGTCCTGGTCTTATAATTGGTGATATATCATTGTGTTTTCTGATTTCATATATAAGCCTTCTTGGATCTCCATCTGTGTATTTCTTTGCAATGCTCCAAAGAGTATCTCCTGTTTTAACTGTATATTTAATGTAAATTTCTTGATTTTTTGATGAATAAGTTCTAAAGTTAATGGATATAATAGTAATGGTGGAAAATGCGACTATCACAGCTATAAAAAGCAGCTTCTTTCGTAACAATTTTTAGACCCCCTTTAATTCAATCAGCTTTTGTGCTACAATTGAGGGTGCAGGGAGTGGCGGCTCCCGCACCAAACGGTTCCATGAGAAAGCCCTTTGCCGAGGGCTTTTTCTATTGCCCTTCTACTTTCATGTTTTGTAATTCAGTTATGAATTGTGATGCTTCACTTGAGTTTAATTTTTCTATTGCATCTACATTGTATTTTGTTAGCATACTTTGTAGTTGTTCATCACTTAAATTCAGCTTTTTCTGCATTGATTGAATATAAGCAATTTGGCTTTTACTTGCAGGTTTCATCTCTTTTTTTATATTAGTTTGTTGACTAACTGAATTACCTTCCAAATCCATGTCCTCTAAGTCTTGAGTAAATATGTCGCTTAAACTTGCTACTGTTAAAGTTGCATCTATTTGTGCTCTCTTTTTTGCCATCTTTAAACATGTGTTTGCTATTGTAAAAGGATCAACTTTTTCACTTTGATATTTTCTTTCCTTACTATTACAATGTCCTAAACCTTCTGTTATAAGTTGGTCTTGTTTGTAAAGCTTACATCTTACAGTAAAAGCAAAGAATCCATTTTCATAATCCTGAACTTTTTCAATTAATTCGTATTCACTTGTTAAACCTAAGAGCATTAGAATTTTCTCAGCACCTGGTTTTAATAATGTCGGTTTCGAACTTCCTGGCACTACACCGAAATCATGATTTTGGTGTAATGTTTGCTGTATCACCTTCTGAAATTGTGTTATCTTTTGCATTGTTGCTTGAACTTGATTAATGTTGAGGTTATCTATTATAGCTAAGTTTTGATTTTGAATTGGTTGGTATTCAATCACTCTGTTTTCCATATCACTCAACCTCCACAATGAATTTTGGTTCTCTTTCTTCTACTGTAACTCCTTCGATAACTTCTCCTGTTTCACTATCTATAACCATGCCATTTACTACTTTTACAGTTTTCTTTAAACTGCTCCAATCAACTGATTTTTTAATCTTTACATATTGAGGTTTATTATTTTCAACCCAATTTAAAAGTGTATCTTCATCTCTCTTAAACTCAGGTTGTTGATATTTAAGAACTAACTTTCCGCTTGGTAATGTATAACTCTTTTGAGTTTTTGTTTCTTTTGCCTGAACTGTTTCAAAGTATTCTCTTAACTTTGCTTCGAAGAATCCAACTTCTCTATCTCTCTTTTCTTGAGCTTTCCTTAAGGCTTGTTGCAGTTGTTCGATTTTTGCATTTACCACCATTTCAAATCTGTTATACTCTGCATTTGCTTCTCTAATTTTGTCTAAACACCAATCTGCTTTTAAGTCACTGTCAACCTTAAAACCTTCTTGTTGAGTTTCTCCCTCTGGAAGAAATACATCGCTTAACCTTAATTCCATAACCTTACCTCCTTTGTAATTTTTCCAGAACTTCTTTTCCCCGCCTAAACTGAATAATTTCTATCAGCCATTGATAAACCTGTTCTTCCCCGTATGTGCTGCACATCTTCCAGAGCTGATCCGTTACTTTGTCATACGTTGTGTCATACATTATCTCGCACCCCCTCTCTCTATGAATGCTATAATCTCTTGCTCTGGTATAAAAACCTTTCCCTTACCTAACCAAACTGCTTTGATTTTGTTTTGTCTGTATAATTCTCTTATCTTTGTTTCACTACAACGTAATATTTTTGCTGCTTCACTAACTTTTAGTAGACTCATCGTCATCACACTCCACTAAGTCGTCTATTGTGCATCTTAAAGCTTTTGCTAATTTGCATAAAACTTCTGCCCCAGGGTTGTTATATTTGCCTTGCTCCAGCTCGTTGATGTAACCTACTGCTACACCACTTCTTAGTGCCAACTGCCTTTGTGTCATGTTTCTTTTTTCTCTTAATTGCCTTAACTTTATTTTCATGGGGAAACCTCCAGTCTTTTCCCCACATCACCCCTATGATTTGTGCATATACTAACTATGAGGCTATATTTTCGACTAGCTCCGTTATGTCTACTCCAAGTGCATTGGAGATTTTTATTAACACTTTTACAGTCGGATTGACTTTGCCTTTTTCTATATCACTAAGCATTGATTGAGATATCCCTGCTTTACTTGCAAGAGCTCTTTGTGATAATCCCTTTTGTAACCTTAATTCTTTGATTTTTTCCATATTGCTCACCTCCTTGATTATTATTATATTCGATATATCGATAATTATACAACTTAAATTATCGGTATTTCGTTAATTTATATTGAAATAACTCTTTTTTTCTTTAAAAATCTTAATTAATCTTGTTTTTTCAAAAATTTATCGATAAAATATAAATATATAAATATCGATATATCTATCATTAATTATGAAAAGGTGATTACTATGAACATAGGAGAAAAACTCAGAAATCTAAGGTTAAAATATAATTACTCGACTTTAAAACTTGCTCGAGCTGCTGGAGTCGCTCAATCTTATATTTCAGATATTGAAGCTGGTAAAAGCAATCCTACGATTGATAAACTTAGTAAAATCCTTTCTGTTTATGGTATTTCGCTATCTGAGTTTTTTGCTGAGGATGAACCCCAACTATCACCAGAGCTAAAGCAACTACTTGATACAGCAAAAAATCTTACACCAGAGCAATTATCTATGCTGAATGCATTTATAGCTTCATTAGGTCCTAATCGCAAAGTTGTTGAAAAAGAAATTGACGGGCAAAAAATTAGATACGTTTACGATACGACTATTAAGCCTAATGGACTTACAGAGGAAGAGGAGAGAGAAGCATTAGAAATAGTTAAACAATTGCATGAAATGCAAAAACAAAATAAAAAATAATTATCTCCCTAATATGTAATTATTAGGGAGATTTACTTTTTTGTAATTATTTGTCGTAAAGTTCTGTATACAGAAATAGGAAAACAAACATTTGTGTAGAATTTTATTTTTTGATGGGTAAATTTTTCAAAATCTATGCTATAATATAGATATATCGAACATGTGTTCGGTTTATTTTTGGTTTGGGGGTTTTATTATGCATCAAAATAGTTTATTTAAAAGGTTAAAAGAGTTGGGTGTTACATATTTTGATGTGAACTTTGAAATTTTCTATAATTTTCCTCTCTGCATACCGAACAGGGAAGAAACTTCCTGCTGTAATGGACAAGCTGATGATTTAAACTTAAAGCAGGAGGATGATACAAAGTGAGAGGACATATAAGAAAGCGTGGTGCAGGATATCAAATAATTGTTGATGTAGGCCGAGATCCAATAACTAATAAAAGAAAACAGAAAGCTCAGGGAGGATTTAAAACTAAAAAGGAAGCTGAGAAAGCCCTAGCGGAGTTGATTGCAAAGATAGAACAAGGAGAATATGTTGAATATAAAAATTCAACCTTAAAAGACTTTTTATTAAAATGGCTTGAAAATAAAAAACCTTTGCTTAAACCTACAACTTATATTTTCTATGAGAAGATAGTTAATAACATCTTGATTCCTAGATTAGGTTCTATAGAACTATCAAAACTTAAACCTATTCATATTCAAAGTTTTATATCAAAACTTTATGAAAGAGAAGATATTAATTCTACTACAATTAAGCATTATTACACTACACTTAAAACAGCTTTAAATCAAGCGGTAAAATGGCAACTTATACCTTCTAATCCATGTGAAGCAGTTGAACCACCTAAAAGAGAAAAAAAGAAAATGCAAGTTCTTACACCTGAACAAGTTAGTCAACTTTTAGATTATGCACATAATTCACATGAAGTTATGTATATTACATTGCTACTAGCTTTAACTTGTGGATTAAGACGTGGGGAAATAGTTGCTCTAAAATGGTCTAATGTCAATTTAGAAAAAGGTCATTTAGTAATTACAGAGAGTGCAACTATAAGAAAAGGCGGTAAAAATTATATTTCGAACACTAAAACTGACGCTGGAGAGAGAATCGTCGAATTACCTTCTTTTGTTATTCCTATTTTAAAACAGCATAGAAAAAAACAGCTCGAATACAAGCTGCTCTTTGGTGGTTCATATAAAGATAATAACCTTGTGTGTTGTTGGCAGAATGGAGATGAACTTAAACCTGATTATATCACACATACATTTAAAAAACTACTAAAAAAATTGAATTTACCTGATATTAGATTCCATGACCTAAGGCACACTCATGCAACATTGCTATTGCTCCAAGGGGTTAATCCTAAGATAGTTAGCGAAAGATTAGGCCATGCAAGTATAGATATAACACTTGATATATATAGCCATGTTCTCCCAACTATGCAAAAAGAAGCGGCTGAAAAAATAAATGATTTATTTTTAAAGAAGGCATAGTTTTCGCCTTCTTTTTTGTATGTTGTCAATATGTTGTCATTAAGCTTATGGTTGTCATGGCAATAAAAAGATTAAAGCCTGTAAATTATTGATTTTACAGGCTTTTCTATGGTCGGGGCGACAGGACTTGAACCTGCGACCTTATGGTCCCGAACCACACGCGCTACCACCTGCGCTACGCCCCGGTAAAAATTTCCTTATGAGATTATAAAATAAGGTTTAGCCTTAAGGCTAAACCTATGGTCGGGGTGACAGGGATTGAACCTGCGACCTCATGGTCCCAAACCACGCGCGCTCCCATCTGCGCCACACCCCGCTATCGACAAAATAAATTATAAGACATTTTTTTTATTTTTTCAAGTGTTTTTTTGTGGAATTTTTGCCTATTTAGTATCAGCGAACAAAATTAGTAAAAATCTTTTTCTCCTTTTCAGGCTCAAGGACTATACCTTCTCCACTCTTTTTTAATTTCAAAAGCCATGCCATGTTTTTGCCAAGAAGTCTCATTATCTGAACTCCCTCTTCATCCTGATAAACTTCCCCAGGTTTTGCACCATGAATTACATTCCAATAGTTTGTCGTTGGAATGAGCATTTCTGAATAAAGAAGATAATTGTTAAGCTGTTCAAAGGTTGTAACCCCACCTGAACGTCTCACAGCAACTACTGAAGCTCCTACTTTATGCCTAAAAAGCCCTCCATTTGCTGATGCAACATAAAAGGCTCTGTCTAAAAAGGCCTTCATGGTTGCAGCAATGCCGGAATAGTGAACTGGTGAGCCTAAAATTATCCCATCAGCGTTTTTCATCTTTTGAATCCATTCATTTACCTCATCATCCGTTATGCATCTTTCATTTTTATTTTTGTAGCACATCCCGCAGGCTATGCAGCCTCTTATAATTTTATCTCCAACATGGACTATTTCAACTTCAATTCCTTCCTTTTCAAGTTCCTCTGCTACAATTTTTATAGCATGATATGTATTTCCTTCCTTTTTTGGGCTTCCGTTAAAGGCAACAACCTTCATACACCTTCCCCCTTTCTTTTTCTTAAATTATACCAAGAAGGATATATAAATTCAATAAAGTCAAAAAATATAGGGCACTTTTTAGATTTTTCATCTAAAAGTGCCACATATATTAGGCGTTACTTTTTGAAATTGAGATCAACCATTGTCTGGTGAATGGGTTTTATTTATGGGTTGATAGGCTTAAGACTTTTTTTCCTCCACACCACGCCTTGGAACACATGAAGCAATAAACCCTATAAGAACAGATTGAACTGCTGGGGCAATATAATTTAAGTATTTTTGATATCTTAAAGAGTAGACTATTAAAGCTGTTATTACGTTTATTATAACCGTAACTAAAAAAAGATAAATTACAAACCTTGAAAAGGAGCTTATATATTTTTCCCATATCCTATGTCTTTTCTCGCCGGGTATTAATTTAGAAAACAAAAAGAAGGTAACAAGAACAATTAGTATATCTACTGCAAGCATTATAAAAAAAGTTTTAACTCCTAAATAGTTCGTCATAAAATCCCTCCATTCTAATTTTATTTTTTACAATTTTTTATATTTAATGTATATTGTTTCTCATGTATAATAAAAATATAGATAGGGATTGGGGTGGTTATATGGATTATAAAGAACGTAGAAAATTTGAAAGGGTCAAAATGGACTGTCAAATTCTATATCCTACCTTAATTTTAAATAATGAAAAAAGAACTTTTCTTGATGATAATGCTAAGCTTTATGTGTGTGATATTTCTGAAGCTGGTATATGTGTAAGGTCAAATTTCTTTATTCCAAATGAAAGCTTTCTATCATTTTATTTTAGAATAGAGGATAATATACCATTTAGAGTATTGGTAAAAATCGTCTGGACTAAAGTTGAAGATGGAGAATATATTGCAGGTGGTGAGTTTATAGCACTAAAATCTGAGGAAATGATGATTATTAGAGATTATGTAAATAAACATAAAAATAATTAAAAAACAAATGGAGGAATCTTCATGGCAAAGGTCTTTCTAAAATCTAAAAAAGGATTAAGAGCTGAAATGGGGCACCCTTGGATTTTTTCTGGTGAAATCGATAAAATAGAAGGCGATTTTGAAAACGGAGATATAGTTGAAGTTTACAATTTTAAAGGCAAATTTATAGGCAAAGGTTACATAAACACTAAATCCCAGATTACAGTAAGAATACTAACAAGAAACAAAGATGAAGAAATAAACGAAGATTTCTTCAGAAGAAGAATTTTAGAGGCCTGGAACTATCGCAAAAAGGTTATAGAAACCACATGCTGTAGAGTAGTGTTTGGTGAGGCTGATTTTCTTCCTGCCCTTATCGTTGATAAATATAGCGATTATCTTGTTGTCCAAACCCTTGCCCTTGGAATTGATAAATACAAAGATATTATAGTAAAAGTTTTAAAGGAAATCTTCAATCCAAAGGGCATATATGAAAGGAACGACGTTCCTGTTAGGGAACTTGAGGGGCTTAATCAACAAAAGGGATTTTTAACAGAACCCTTTGATACTACAATAATTACCGAAGAAAATGGCGTTAAATTCTATGTTGACATAGAAAACGGCCAAAAGACAGGTTACTTCCTAGATCAAAAGGAAAATAGAGCTGCCATTAAGGACATTGTAAAGGATGCTGATGTTTTAGACTGTTTTTGCCATACCGGCTCATTTTCCCTGCATGCCGCAAGATATGGTGCAAAAAGTGTTCTTGGAATAGATATTTCTGAACATGCCGTTGAATTTGCAAGAAAAAATGCTGAACTTAATGGGTTCCAGGATATATGTAAATTTGAAGCCCACAATGCCTTTGATGTTCTTCACCCATGGTCAAAGGAAGGAAGAAAATTCGATGTAGTTATCCTTGACCCACCAGCCTTTACAAAGAGTAAAGATACAGTAGAAAGTGCAATGAGGGGATACAAAGAAATAAACTTAAGAGCCATGAAGCTTTTAAAACCCGGAGGATTTTTGGTAACAGCTTCTTGTTCACATCATTTAACCCCAGAGCTTTTTTATCAAGTTATCATGGATGCTGCAATAGATGCCAAAAAAACTATAAGGCAAGTTGAATATAGGACCCAATCCAAGGACCATCCAATCCTTTGGAACTCCGGTGAAACCCTATACTTAAAATTCCTTATACTTCAAATAATATAGGCTGCATACAATGCAGCCTTATATTTTTACTATCCTTCCATCCTTAAAAACAGGAACCACATCCAATATATCTTCCATAAAGCAATATTCTATATCCTCTTTACAACCTATAGAAATCAAATAATTATAATGTCCCGCATATTTTACATATTCTAATATTTTTCCTTTATAATCCCTATAGGCAATATAAGCAGCAGTTGATATATCATCAATATTGCAATTCCCAAGTTTTAAAAATTCATATATTATTTTCCCTGCACATATAAAATCATCTAAAGAAAGCTTACCATAAGTTCCTGCACAAACTATGGCAATATCCCTTTTATCCTCGAATACTTTTTTTACAAGAGCCTTTCCATTCAGCATGCACCCAATATAGATATTTTTAGCATTAAAGGATTTATATATTGCTCTTGTTCCATTTGAGGTCGTAAAAACAATATTCTTGCCCTCCACAAATTCCCTTTTATATTCTAAGGGTGAATTTCCAAAATCAAAACCATCGATTTTAAGTCCCCTTCTTTCACCACCTAAAAGATATC
This sequence comes from Caloramator sp. CAR-1, assembly GCF_030546345.1. Lineage (NCBI taxonomy): Bacteria > Bacillati > Bacillota > Clostridia > Eubacteriales > Clostridiaceae > Caloramator > Caloramator sp. CAR-1. The sequence continues at coordinate 149,785 of NZ_JAUONW010000008.1, read as the reverse complement.
CTTCTTCCTTAAACTTTAATGCATCCTCCACCTCTAATACTGGAAAAACAGTTGCACCGTTATATATAGCTGTTGTAATAACCGATGTAGCTCTTAAAACGTCTATTACAATTACATCTTTATCCCTTAAAAATTCCTTATCAACATCGTTTACGGAAGGAAACAAAGCGATATTCACATTATCATCTCCTTAAAGTAAGCAAAAACCCCTTTAAAGGGGTTACATTATTTTGCCTTATAATTTGTTACTGATTTTCTTGATATTAGTTTTGTTTCAACTATAATTTTCTGTTTTTCTTCATTTCTTCCCATTATTTCGTCGATAACAAGCCTTGCTGCTTCGAATCCTAACTTATATGCATTGATATCAACAGAACTTAACGGCGGAGTTGCATGTTCTGCAAGGGGTATATTGTTAAAGCTCAATATAGATATATCCTGAGGAACCTTAAAACCAAGTTCTCTTGCAGCCCTTATAGCACCAAAGGCCATTAAATCATCTGTAACAAGAACAGCTGTAGGTGGCTTAGGACTTGACAAAATTATCTTCATACAATCATATCCACCCTGCTGAACGAAATCGCTGGAGGTCAATAAACCTTCATCAAGTTCTATTTTATTCTCAATTAATGCCTTTTTGTAGCCTTCAAATCGGTCTAATGAAACGACAAGATTTAAAGAACCGTTAATGAGCCCAATCCTTCTATGTCCCTTTTTTATTAAAAAGTTTGTTGCTTCATAGGCAGATTTAACATTATCATTATCTACAAAATTTATATTTTCATCATTATAGGGCCTTCCTATCATCGAAAAAGGAAGGTTAAGCTCCATAACTTTGTTTAAAATAGCATCGTTTACCCTCGAATACATCAAAATAAGCCCATCTACTCTTCCACCAAAAACAATGGAATTTAAAGATTCCATCTGCTCCTTTTCTGTATTGCCTGTAGTAAGAAGCAGGCAATATTCTTCATCATGGGCACACTTTGCAATGCCTCTTAGCGCCTCTGGAAAGAAGGGATTCAAAAAGACATGTTCAGCAGAACGTGGCATAACTATTCCTATAGTTTTTGTCGTCTTGTTTACAAGGCTTCTTGCTATAGCATTAGGATGATATCCTAATTCCTTCATCGCCAGCCTTACCTTTTCCTTAGTTTTTTCACTTATCCTTGGACTGTCCGATATTACTCTTGATACCGTCGATGGGGATACTCCAGCTTTTTCTGCTACATCCTTTATTGTAACCATTACCTTCCCCTACTTTCTTTTTAATTTAAAAATAGAAATAACGGTCCTAAATACAACAGCCTCTTCAAATTTTTTAATATCAAGTCCTGTTATAGCCTTAATCTTTTCAATTCTATAAAGAAGCGTATTTCTATGAAGATACAGCCTTCTCGATGCCTCACTTATATTAAGATGGCACCTAAAGAGCTCTTCTGCTGTATTTATAAGCTCTTTATCTCTGTATACATCATAAAAATTTTCATACCCGCCATTTAGATAAAAATCTATTTTAGACATATCACCCTCAGAAATTATACCATAAAGAATCATTTTATCAATATGGAATATTCCTTCATTGTATCCTAAATTTTTCGCAAGAAGACAGGATGTTTTAGCATGAATAGCTGAATTTTTTATAGTATAATCACCCTTTACTTGTCTTCCTGAGCCTATTATTACATTATTAGCACCTTCCTGCTTTAACTCCTCAAGAATGGATTCTGCTTCCTCTTCAAAATTTTCAATTTCTTTTACTATATAAATGCCCTCATCATCCTTTACAAGTTCTGCCTCGTAACCATCGTAAATACTTTCTACTATATTAAAATACTTAATAGGGCACATTATATACATCGTCGTTTTATTTAAAAACTTTCCCATTAGCTTTTCTTTAGGAACATCGTTTTTTAGAATATATTCAAGAGGCTGCAGAACATCTGCAGCCTCTTTATTTTTATAAAAACTAAAATAAAGCTTTACAAGGTTACAGGCATCCTGCGATAATTTACCTTTAATTGACAATATATTATCGCCTATCCTAATAAAGGTAAAGTCACCGATTTCTATATCATCAACGTCCTTAAACCCTATATCTTTTCCTTCTTTGAGATTGCCATTTATATCGTATAACCCAATTTCATATCCTAAGGCTAAATATAAATCATCGCAGAATGACATAAATATCCTCCTTAGCAAATAGCAAGTTCAGTTTCTTTGTCAAAAACGTGCATCTTGTTCATATCTATAGCAAGTTTTATAGTTTCATCAACCTTTGCTTTACTTGTTGGCTCAACTCTTGCTGTTATATTCTTGCCTTCGCATACAACATAAAGATATGTTTCAGCACCCATGTGCTCAATAACCTCTACCTTAGCCTCAATTATGCTTTCCTTATGTGCAGTTATGAAATCTGTGCTATCATCTATATGTTCTGGTCTTATACCAAAGATTACTTCCTTACCAATATAGCCCTTTTCTTCAATAACCTTTGCCTTATCCTGTGGAATAGGGAGCTTTACATTGCCAAATACAATGAATAAATTATCTCCTTCTTTAACAATCTTTGCATCGATAAAGTTCATCTGTGGGCTTCCAATAAATCCGGCAACAAATAGGTTTGCAGGATGTTCATAAATGTCCTGTGGTGCAGCAATTTGCTGAATTACTCCATCCTTCATTACAACTATCTTTGTTCCCATCGTCATAGCTTCTGTTTGGTCATGGGTAACATATATAAATGTAGTATTTAATCTCTTATGAAGCTTTGAAATTTCTGTTCTCATTTGAACTCTTAATTTTGCATCAAGGTTTGATAGAGGCTCATCCATTAAGAATACCTTAGGCTCTCTAACTATTGCTCTTCCAAGGGCAACTCTTTGTCTTTGTCCACCTGATAGAGCCTTTGGCTTTCTATCTAAAAGATGTTCAATATCAAGTATTCTTGCAGCTTCTCTAACCTTTTTATCGATTACATCCTTGGGAACTTTCCTTAACTTTAATCCAAAGGCCATGTTTTCATAAACAGTCATATGTGGATAAAGAGCATAGTTTTGGAAAACCATTGCAATATCTCTATCCTTTGGTGCAACATCGTTCATTAGCTTGTCTCCAATGTAAAGCTCACCTGATGAAATTTCTTCAAGGCCTGCAATCATTCTTAAAGTTGTTGATTTTCCACATCCTGAAGGTCCAACAAGAACTACGAATTCCTTATCTTCAATTTCTAAATTACAATCTTTAACTGCAGTAACATTACCTGGATAAACTTTATAAACATTCTTTAATACAACTTTAGCCATAAAGATCCCCCTTAAATATAAGACTTTAATAACATCATAGCATACAAAAAAAGGACCTTAAATATATAAGGTATATGAATAAAATATGCAATTTAAACAAAGTTATATTACCTTATGAATCCTTTGGGAATTCTTTTGTTTTGCTTTATCACAATTTTTTGCAGGCACAAAAAAACTAAAAAAATTTTTAAGCTTCTTTTTAAATCTTAGCCATTTGAAATTAATAATTTTAACTTCATTCCCCCTATTCATAAACCCACCCCAATTTTTTTCTTTATTTATATTATACTTTGAAATTTTTAAAATTCCAATCAAAATTGTTTGATTTGTCTGAATTTTTTATTTTCAATGTCAAAAATCCAGTCTCCCTTAAGTCTTTTTTCCTCATCCGTTGCATTAGCCTTTACATCGACGCTAAAGGCAAATTCCTTTTCAGATATAAAAAAGGGGTCCCTTAAAGAAAAAACATCACCTTTAAATTGAGAATTTAGGGGCATGTCGATACTTGAACCATCTTCACTGTTATATGCTTTAATTTCCCTTTTTCCCTTTTCATCCTCAATCTCAACTAAAAACTTTTTACCATCCGGTGAAAAGGCTATTAAATTTATTACCTTACCAAGGAAATAATCTATGGACTTTATTTTTACCTCCCTTTTTCCCTCCTCCTCCTGTCCTTCCTGTTGTGCCTGCTGGGCAGCTTGCCCCTCCTGTTGACCCTGCTCACCTCCTTGAGATACCTTAAAGGTTTCCTCCTCAAGTTTTACCATCCCCAAAAAAGAATCCTTATCAATGCTTGATATGACAATCATGTCCCCTTCGGGGGAGGATGCACAAGGACCAAATCTTTTTTTAGGAACTTTAAACTTCTGTTCAGGAGTTAGCATGTTTTGAGCAGATGTAAAATTGGGTAAATCCTCAAGGGAGATAATAGCTTCAGCCTTAGACTTTTCATCTTCTTTTTTATAAAGAATATTTCCCTTTGCAAAATACTCAGTAGATTTATCCTTTTTAATTTCATCTATCATAAGTTTGCTATCCTTAGTAATTATTTTATATTTGAAAACATCCTCAGAAAAGTAAGGAAAGTTAGAATAAGAACTAAATATATGGACTGTAAACTCATCTTCATTAAAGCCTTCCTTTTCTATTTTATAAGCAACTGGTCTTGGATTTTCCTGTTTAGGAAGTTCCTTATAGTTTTCCCTAAGCTTAGGGCTATAGTAGGATAGCATCGCATTTATATCTCTTTGCATTGCGTTGAACATGTAATTATTTAAAAACTCCTCTGCACTTTTTTTGTCCAGTTTATTACTCTTAACTTCAGTTTTATTAGTATCTGATTTCTCATTCTTATCGGGGCAGCCAACTAGAAAAAATATGGACAATAGTAAAAATATCGCTATAATCCTTTTCATATCATCACCTACCTTTTTTATTTATTTTTCCTCAAAGGATTCATTATTATTAGGTTTTTTTCATAAATATAGTTTTGTAATAATATTAAGGTGATAAAATGAACATATTAAAGATCGCCTTTGTGTTTGTTGGAACGATTATAGGTGCTGGCCTTGCTTCCGGTCAGGAGATACTGCAATTTTTTACTGTTTATGGAGTCGATGGTTTTTGGGGAATATTTTTATGTTTATTTTTATATATGTTTTTTTCAATAATAATCATCGAATTATCTAATAAATATAAATTTAAATCATATAAGGATTTTTTAGATTTTGTATTTGGGAAATTTTCATTCTTGAGCGATTCTATTTATACTTTTTTTGTGTTTTCCAGTAATGTTATTATGATTTCAGGTTCTGCGACGATGCTCTATGAATATTTCCATATCGATAAAAGATTTGCTGTAATATTGGTTTGTATAGTTGTGCTTTTAATCTCCCTCTTTTCAACAAAGGGTATTATTGAATTTAACTCCTTAGTTGTTCCCTTTTCAACAATCAACATAATAATACTTGGAATCTTAGTCTTTTTCTCGGAAAAGGACACATTTTATCATATCATTGATATCTACAAACCCTTTAAAACAAATTGGATAGTTTCTTCTATTATATATGCCTCCTTCAATATTATGTCTTTAGTTGGAGTATTTACACCAATGATGGAGGAAATAAAAAATAAAGGAGCCTTTATTAAAGGCTCCATATTAGGAAGTTTCATATTAACCTTTATAGCACTTATAATAAACTACTCCCTTTTGTGCTATTATCCTCAAAGTTTTAGCAAAGAAGTCCCAAATATATATATTGCAAGATTCTATGGAAAAATACTCCCTATTAATCTTTTGATTGCTATTTGGCTTGAAATGATTTCAACTGAAATTAGCGATATCTATTCCCTTTCAAACAGACTAAAACATCTTTTTAAGCTTAATTATAGCCAGACAGCAATTATAATAATATCAGTTTCAATTCCCTTCGCTTTTATTAGTTTTTCTAGTCTTATAAGACTAATTTATCCTCTTTATGGGGTAATCAGCCTGATTTTTCTTGTCATAAGCAGTCTAAAGGCTATTTTAATTCGCTAAATCTCTTTCGATTTTATCCTCTAGCTGAACTTCTTTATCATACAGCTTAACTTTAATAGGGCTTCCCTTTATTAATTGTAATATTACTTTTTCTTTATTTACATCAACTTTTATAAGTCTTTGTCTATAGTTTATCTTAAATGAATATCTATTCCAATTTTGTGGGATCCTTGGGCTAAATAAAATTTCATCTTCAAAGGCTCTAAATCCTCCAAAACCAGCCACAATACCTAACCATGACCCTGCCATATTAGCTGCATGGATTCCATCCTTTGTATTTCCATGGTGGTCATCAAGGTCCATTCTTGCCGTTCTCATAAAGTAATCATAAGCCTTATCTATATATCCTATATCACAGGCAACAATACTAAATATGCAGGGTGATAATGAAGAATCATGGGTTGTTACTTTCTCATAGTATTCAAAATCCCTAATTTTTTGTTCTTTAGTAAATTTATCGCTGTGTAAATATAGGGCTAGAACCCAGTCAGCCTGTTTGCATACCTGATGTCTGTAAATTACAAGAGGATGGTAGTGCAAAAGTAGAGGGTAATTTTCCTTTGGGGTATTTTCAAAGTCCCAAATTTTCTTGCTAAGGAAGCTATCATCCTGCGGATGGATCTTTAATTTTTCATCATATGGAATATACATATTGTCGGCTGCTTTTTTCCATCTTACTATTTCCTCTTCATCAAGTTCTATTTTTTCTTTTATCCTTTGGTATTCATCATTAAAATTTTTCTTTATATATTCTGCTACATAGGCTGCTAAGCTCAAATGATCCTTTGCCATTAGGTTTGTATATGCGTTGTTGTTAACGATTGCTGTATATTCATCTGGACCTGTAACTCCATCTATACAAAAGCCCTTGCCTTCAACATAATGACCAAGATCCTCAAAAATCCTTGCAGTTTCAAATAGTATCTCTGCCCCATACTTTATTAAAAACTCTTCGTCTAAAGTTGCCTCATAATATTTCTTAATAGCATATGCTATATCAGCATTTATATGATATTGTGCAGTTGAAGCTGGAAAGTAAGCCGAACATTCTTCACCGTTTATTGTTCTCCATGGGAAAAGAGCACCTTTTTCATGAGACATTTGTCTCGCCCTTTCCCTCGCTTTGTCCAAGGTATTATATCTATATTCTAATAATTTTCTGGCTACCTCAGGCTTTGTATATATAAACATTGGGATAATATACATTTCTGTATCCCAAAAATAATGTCCTTCATATCCTTCTCCAGTCAGGCCTTTTGCTCCTATATTTGTTTTTGAATCCTTACCTGTTGATTGAAGAATATGGAACATATTAAATCTTATCCCCTGCTGAAGTTTAGCATCCCCTTCGATCTCAACATCTGCACTTTCCCAAAATCTTTTCATATACTCTATTTGATTTTTCTTGATATTCTCATAACCCATCTTAACTGCCCTTTTTAGCACCCTATCCTTCACATTAAAAATTTCATCATCATAGTCCCTTGTTGTTGTGTAGGATATATATTTAATAAATTCTATTTTTTTCTTTTCAACCCCATTTATTTCGTATTCAATTCCAACTATATATTCATCCTCAATGCTCTTTACTGTATAATCTTGTTCTGTTGTAAATAAATTTTTGGCTGCACATAAAAGTTTAAAGTTAGAATTCTTTGTTTTTGAAAGGATTGAAATTTCGTCATCTTCAATATTTTTTTCTATTATTTCAAGGGATCTTCCAGAAAGTCCCGAACCTACTCTTGGATCATCCTCAGCAGTAAGATTCTTTACGTTTCCATCTATTAACGAAACCAATTTAATTTTTCCACTAAAATTTAAAGGTATAATTGAAACTTTTACTGCTGCAAGGTGCTTATCATCGAAACTTGCCAATCTTTCAAAATTTAATTCCAATTCTTTACCTGTTTTAGTTCTCCATACAGCTTTTCTTTTTAAAACTCCTTCCTTAAGATCCAAAACCCTTTCATAATCTAAAATTTCTGAATCCATCATATTAAATTCTTCATCATCAACATAAATTTTTATAATCTTTGAATTTATGACGTTTAACATAGTCTGACCTATCTCTGGGAAGGCATAGGCCTTTTCTCCATATTTTATTTCATGGGTTTCATAAAAACCGTTTAAATATGTGCCTTCTACTGTATATTTTTTATCCTTTAAGCCTTCTTCAAAATTTCCCCTCATTCCAATATAACCGTTGCCAATTGAGAAAATTGTCTCATTTTTTTTGCTGCCCTCTAGATTAAAATTTTTCTCAACTATTTTCCATTCATCTATTAAAAGATCGTTCTTTATTTCATTCATTGCAACATCTCCTTTCTATTAAAATTTGGCATGCCTTAGGGCATGCCAAATTATTACTTACCTGCTTTTTGCTTTGCTTCTTCAATCTTTTGATGATACTTGTCTAATGTAGCCTTAACATCCTTACCGTCGATAACTATTTCCTTTAATGCATCGTTAAGAGCCTTATCAACATCTGCCCAGTAAACAAGGTTTGGTCTTGGTTCAGCAACCTTCATAGCTTCGTTTATAGCATCAAAATATGGCTTTTGCCAATCTTCAACTTGACCATAAGCATCTGTTCTTGCTGATGGCCAGCCGAGCTTTGAAGCAAGTTTTTCTTGAACTTCCTTTGACATTAAGTATTCGATGAACTTAAGAGCAAGTTCCTTGTTTGGTGATCCAACTGGAATACCAAGAACGTCTCCACCAAGGACCTTTGAAGCCTTAACTGGTCCTGAGAATCCACCATAAGCCTTTATTTCCTTCTTTCCGCCATCCTTAACAATTACGTTAACACCAAAAGGCCAGTTAGCTGCAAGATACATTGATTCTTCAGCGATAAACCTATTTGTTGTGTTCCAGTCAGCCTTTAATGAGTCTGGTGAAAGGTATGGCCAAAGTTCCTTCAAGAATGTATAAGCCTTAATGCTTCCTTCATCATTAAGAACAAGTGGGTCTCCACCAGCTTGTCTTATGAATTCGAATAATTGAACAGTTGTATTTCCGTCAAATACAGCCTTAATACCTACCTTACCAACGCCTTCTTTTTCCTTTAATGTTTTTGCAACTTGTAATAATTCGTCCCAGTTTGTTGGTGGCTTTAATCCATATTGATTGAACTTAGCTTCATTGTAGAAATTGATTTCAACATTTGGTCTGAATGGGAAGAAATAAAGCTTTCCATCAAATTCACCAACTGTAACAAGTGAAGGAATTATTTCAGCTGGAATTTTGCTTCTAAATTCTGAAATATCTTCAACAAGTCCCTTTTCTACAAGTGGCGCAAGAGCCATGTTATCCTGTGCAATAAGATCAATTTCCATCTTTCCTGCCTGTTTCATTGCTTCTAATTTCTTTACAACGTCCCCTGATTCAACTTGAATAGCTTCAATTTTACAATTGTTTGCTTGTTCGAAGGCTGGGAAAATCTCCTCCCTCATAACCTTCCATTCTTCTTCACCAAGACCCATTGTAACTCTTAATGTTGTAGGCTGCTGAGCTTCCTTTTTAGCACAGCCTGCAAAGAAACCTGAAACAACAAATAAAGATAAAGCAAGTGCTACAAGTTTTTTAAATTTCATCAAGATTCCCCCTTTTTATATGATTATATTAACTGCCTTAGGCAGTCATTAACCCTTTATAGCTCCCCCAAGGTAATCTGATCTTATATATCTTTGGAGGGCAAATGTAATAATCAATACTGGTATTGTAAGTATCGTTGAGTAGGCTGCCTGTTGGAAGAAACCACCTCTTAAAACGTAGTAATAAATTTGTAGCGGTAATGTCTTTGTTGTAAGAGATAAATAAAGGGCATAAGTAAACTCGTTCCATGAATTAAGCCATGTAAACATAGCTGCAACTGCAAGCCCTGGTGCTGCAACTGGAAGAACTATTTTAAGTAGAGTTCTTATTCTACCTGCACCATCAATTGATGCTGCCTCTTCAAGATCAATCGGAATCGTTTCAAAGGTTGAAACCAATATCCACGCAATAAACGGGAGCTGCTCTATTAGGTGTGCCATAACAAGTCCTAAGTTTGTATCCATAAGGTTCCACTTTAAAAAGGTAACAGATATTGGCAGTGCTATACCTACATTTGGGAACATCCTCGTAAAGAACAAAGTTAGAATTATTGCATATTTTATCTTCCTATCAAATCTAGAAATTGCATAGGAAGCAGGTGCAGCAATAATCAAAGCTAAAATCATAGTAAGTGTCGCAACTATAAAACTCTTATAGAGGGGAGGCCAAAGATTCCCTGATTTAAACACCTGCTCCCAATGTTTAAACTCAAACCTTGTAATTAAAAACTTCGGATGAGATGTTAAAACATCCTCAGGCACAGCAAAGGAAACTCTAAAAAGTATATAAACAGGCACTGTCATAAACAGCACTATAAGTATTATTCCAAGGTAGAAGAAAAATTTGCTAATGATTTTTTTACTTTGCACCTTTTACTCCCTCCCCTCTATCCACAAATCTAAAGTATAATACCATGAATATTATTATGATAAGTAGCAATATCGTCGATGCTGCTGCTGATGCATTTAGGTTGTTGTAGGAATATTCATCATAGGCATAGGTTGCAAGGAATGGAGTAACTCTACCTGCTAAAATCTTTGGAAGTTCAAATATTCTAAATGAATCTACAGCCCTTAGTATCATAGTCATTGTGATGGAGGGTTTCAAAAGAGGCAATGTAACATAGAAAAATGTTTGGGTTTTTGATGCACCATCAATTGCACTTGCTTCATAAACATCGTTTGGAATCGATTCCAAACCGGCTAAAAGAAGTAATACTACAACCGGCAATACCTTCCAAGAATCCGCAAAGGCTATGACGAATATATTTTTTATACCTCCTGATGTCCACGCAATTGGCTTTGTTATTATACCGAGCCTGTATAACAATTCGTTTAAATATCCTTGCGTTCCAAATATATAAAGCAATGTAACACCTGATACAAGTGTTGGCACCCCCATTGGAAGTAAAACCAGGGACCTTACTAATCCTTTTCCTTTGAAATCATACTTTAGAGCCATTGCAATAAATAAACCTACAACTAATTGAAATGTAAGCCCTACCAATGTAACTGCAATCGTGTTGAATATTGCCATATTAAAATCCTTTTTAGCAAAAAGATACTGATAAGTTGAAAAACCTAATGCCCCTGTATCTTTATCTTGAAAACTTAACAAAATGGTTTTTAAAATAGGAAAAATAGTAAAGCCAAGGATATATAAAGCCAGCGGTAAAATTAAAAGAAGTTCAAAATAATACTTTTTAATAAATTTCATCAACTTTCCCCCTTTACTTTGCAAGAGCTTCTTTCAATTAATTCAAAATCAAGTTGAACTTCCCTTTCTACATCTTCTCCTTGGAGTATTTTTATAAGCATCTCCATCCCCTTTGCTCCCATTTCATATCTTGGCTGCTTTACAGTAGTTATAGGAGGATAAAAGTATTCTGCAAGTTCTACTCCGTCAAAACCTATAATTGAAAAATCATCAGGGACTTTAAAGCCATGTTGCATCGCACAAGATGCAGCACCAACAGCCATGGTATCTGAAGCTGAAAAAATTGCAGTTGGCTTGTCCTTAAGCTTTAGAACTTTTAGCATATTTTGATATCCACTTTTAAATTTATAATCACCGTAAAATATGATGTTTTCATCTAATTTTAAGCCGCTTTCTTCAAGTGCCCTTTTGTATCCGTTTATTCTTGGAATTCCAGCATTAGGGTCTTCCTTTTTCCCTGCAATCATGGCAATCCTTTTGTGGCCTAATTTAATTAAATACTTTGTAGCCTCATAGGCTGCCCTTTCGTTATCTATGGTAACGCTGTAAAATTCACTTTCATCATCTTTTGTGGCTATCAAAACTATAGGTATGTTTACCTTCTTAAAATCCCTTTTTAATTTTTCGCTTATTGTATTACTAATAAACAAAATTCCATCTGCCTTTTTTTCTTTGAGCATTATAAGGGCTTCCTTTTCCTTCTCCCTTTTAAGATCTGTATTTAAAAGTATTATGTTATATTTATACTCATTTGCTATATCTTCTATGCCCCTTACTATATCAGGATAAAAGGCACTGGATATATCAGGAATCATAACACCAATAGACTTTGTAGATTTTACTTTTAAGCTTCTTGCTATTGCATTTGGATTATAATCAAGCTCCTTGATAGCATCTAAAACTTTTTTCCTTGTTTCCTCAGAGACCGAAGGATGATTGTTTAAAACTCTTGACACGGTTCCTAGGCCTACACCTGCTTTTTTTGCTACGTCCTTTATTGTAACTGACATAAAATCACTCCTTGGAAACGTTTCCTTAAAAAAATAATATCATAATTTTTAGTAAAATTCAATATCTGTATTTTCACAAAATTAATATTTTCATAAATTTTTGTTTATTGTATAATATTACTTAATACTAACTTTTGGAGGATAAGGCATGAAGATACAGAATCGATTGACAAAAGATATTAGTATAGTGGCTTTAATAGTGCTTGTCTTAACTTTTTTTATTTTTAAAAAATATATTTTTGATCCTGTAACAACTTTTGAGAAACAAATAGCTTATGATAAAATAAATCGCTTAGAAATCTATATAAACAAACAAGCTCATATGTTATATAGCCTATCCCTTGATTATTCAAAGTGGGATGAAACTTATAAATTTGTAGAAACAAAAAATTCCGAATATATAAATTCAAATTTCAACTACGATATTTCCTTTGATAAAAACGGCGTAAACTTTTTATTTATTACCGATAAAAGTGGGAACATTATATATGAAAGATATAACCAAAATAGTTATGATGATGAATTTTTAAACAAAAAGATAAAAACAAGTATACTTCCTTTAATAAACAAATATATATTATCAATTGGTAAAGATACTTTAGGCGTAGAAAACCTTTATAACACACCAGTTTTATTAAGCATTCAAACAATTCAAGACAGCAATGCATCATCTCCGCCAAAAGGGTATTTTATAGTTGGTAAATATTTAAACAAGGAAGAAATTCGTGAAATAGATAATGATCTGACAGTTAATATAGACTCTATAGAAAAAACTAACTTTCTTGATCGATCTTTAAAACTCAATGATAATTTAATTTATGCTAAAACCACTTTTAAAAATATTTTTAATCTTCCCTCGGTGTCCTTTACAATTAGATTTGAAAGGATTTTTTATCGTGAAGCTATAAAAAACATCATGTTTTTTTCCCTTACTTCTCTGTTATTAGTTCTTACATCCATCTTGATATTTGTTTTTAGATTAAGAAAATCCATCCTCAACAGGATAATGCTGATTAAGGATATAATTAATACTATTGAAAAAACATCAAATCTTGAACTTCGCCTACCTATTGACGGTGATGATGAGATTGATATTTTATCAAGGGACATTAATTCTATGCTGGATAAATTTAAACTAACGTCAAAACGATTAAAGGAAAGCCTTGATGATATTTACTATCTTGCATATCATGATAGTTTAACTCAACTTCCAAATAGGCTAAAAGCCGTAAAACACATTGAAGAATTGATAAATGCTAAGAGACCCTTTTACGCTATTTTGCTTGATATAGATAATTTCAAAAATATAAACGATATGTATGGACATGATTTAGGCGATGCAGTTTTAAAGTTTTTATCAAAGAAATTACAAAATAATATAAAAAAGAATAAATTTATAGCAAGAATAGGGGGCGACGAATTTTTAATCATCCTTGAAAACCTGAGCGGCACTTTTCAAATTCAAAATATAGTTAATGATATTATTAACCTATTATCCAAACCTTTGCATTTAAAATCAGACAAATTATACATTGAAGCATCCATAGGAATAGCCGAATTTCCAAAGGATGGTTCTACTCTTAAAAGTTTACTAAAAAACGTTGAGATAGCCATGTATGAATGTAAAAAGAAAAAATTAAAATATCAATATTTCAATCCTGCACTAAATGAAAAGGCTTTAACCACTTTAACTTTAAGCAACAAATTAAAACAATGTATAGAAAATAATGAATTTATTATATTCTATCAACCTATTTATAGTTTAAAGGAAAATAAAGTTTGTAGTGCAGAAGCTTTAGTTAGATTAAGTTTAGATAATAAGATTATCCCACCTAATCAGTTTATTCCAATTGCAAGGGAATTAGGATTACTTCCCGAGATAGATAACTTTGTCTTAACTAATTCAATTAAACAATGTAAAATTTGGATGGATTCAGGTGTGGAAAATTTTTCAATTTCAATTAATACCTCTTTTAAACAAATTATAGATGAAAACTTTGTAGAGTTCATTAAAGACACTATCACAAAGTTTACTTTTTCCCCTCAGAATGTAATTCTTGAAATCACTGAAGAAGAAGCTTTAGAAGATTTAGAAAGGGTAGCAGAAATATTAAATAAATTAAAGGAATTAGGTGTAAAAATTGCAATAGATGATTTCGGAACAGGTTATTCCTCTCTAAATTATATAGCTAGACTCCCTATAGATATATTAAAGATAGATAGATCCCTTATAAATAACATAAAAGATGAAAAAAATATCGAAATAATAAAGGCCATTATTTCAATGGCAAACTCATTAAAATTAAGTGTAATTGTTGAAGGTATTGAAAACAAATTGCAACTTGAGATTTTAAAGGAACTTAATGTTGAAAAAATTCAGGGATATCTTATAGATAAACCTTTGCCTAAGGAAGAATTCGAAGCAAAATATATAAAGGGATGCTGAGCATCCCTTTATTTTTTAAGCATTTCTCCAATTGCTGCAATGTTGCCAAGGCTTGATATAGCTTCATTGGGAAGTATGATTTTATTTGCTGGATTTTTAGCCATCTCTTGTAGTGCTTCAACCTGCTTTAGTGCTATAACTACTTCATTTGTTCCCGATTCAATTATTGCCTTGTTTACAAGATTAATGGCTTCTGCCTGAGCTTCTGCGATCTTTCTTATTGCCATAGCCCTACCTTCTGCTTCAAGAAGCTGTGCTTCTCTTTGACCTTCTGCTCTTCTTATATTTGCTTCTCTTTCTGCTTCTGCCTCTAGAATTTTAGCCTGCTTTAACCCTTCTGCCTTTGCAATGGCGCTTTGTTTTTCACCTTCTGCTTGAAGTATTGCTGCTCTTTTATCTCTTTCTGCCTTCATCTGCTTTTCCATTGCCTGTTGAATTTCCGCTGGAGGAATTATGTTTTTAATCTCAACAGAAAGTATTTTAATACCGTAAGCATCTGTAATTTCATCAACAACCCTTAAAAGTTCATTGTTAATTTTATCCCTACCTGATAATACCTCATCAAGGGTCATATTTCCTACGATATTTCTCATATTAGTTATTGTAGAATAAATTATACCCGCTTTGTAATTTTCAATATTATAAATTGCTGCCCTTGCATCCATTACTTTATAAAAAATTACGTTGTCTATAGAAATTTTTACATTATCTTTAGTGATAACCGATTGTGGTTCAATGTCAAGTATTTGTTGCTTTGTCGAAACCTTTGCCCTAACAAAATCAGCAATTGGAACTATAAAGTGCCACCCAGGCTCCAATATCCTGTGAAACTGACCGAACCTTTCAACCACGTATAAATAACCAGTATTAACAATCCTAATTGACGAAATTACAACAATTAAAACTATAAATACAATTAACACCAAAAAAACATTAGCTATGATATTCATATTTTTTCCCCCTTACTTTTTTGGATTAAAAACTTACTTCCTTCTATGCCTATGATCTTAAACCTTTCTCCCCTTTTTATTATCTCCCCAGTATTTTTAGCAAGCCAATAAATTCCGTTAATTTTAATATGAGCCTTATCAATTATATCCTCTTCTGCCGTAAGTTCCATTCCTATATATTCCTCTTCCATCCTCAAGGTCCTCTTTACAGTCTTTTTTAAGGTCTCTTTGATAAAAGGATAGCTTATTCCTAAAGTTAAAGCACTGACAATTGAAAAAATTATAATCTGAATTAAATTTGAGGCATTAAAAATTAAAGCTACAATGGCAAAAATAGCCCCTATCGTGAAGGCAAAAAATAGATAAGCACTTGTCAGGATATCTGTCAATATTCCTAAAAGTGCTATTATAATCCAAACATATAACAAACAAATAAACCCCCTTATATGTTTTTTTTTATTATACTTCCAAATTCTGAAAATTAAAAGCTCTTAAAACTACTATTTTAGTCTTATTTGTTTGTTATTTGCCAAGAAAAATTAAAATCCTTTAATTATCTTAATATTTCCTTTCAGCAAGTTGTAATGCTATTTCTTTTAAAACCAATTTAGAGCTATTATTAGGAAGAGTCTCTATATTTTTTAAAGCTTTACTTGTATATCTTTTTGCTAGTCCTTCAGAATACTCTATTCCACCGTTCTTAATTATTCTGTCGATCAAATAATTTAAGTCTTCAATCTTATCGCTGCTTAAAATTTCTTCTAGCTCTTTATCATGTCTTAATGCATAAATAACTGGAAGAGTATAAATTCCCTCCATTAGATCATGTCCAATGCTTTTTCCAAAAGTCCTATCTCCTATCAAGTCCAATATATCATCCTTTATTTGAAAAGCCATTCCAAGATCAAATCCTATTTTTTTTAATCTATTAGCAATATCCTTTGAACACCTAGACTCCACAGCTCCTATAAAAAAGCTAAGGGAAAACAATATTGCTGTTTTTGCAGCAATCCTTTTTAGATAAGAATTTATAGAAACATCCGTTCTTTTCTTTGTCATCATTTGATTTATCTCTCCAACGCTTAGCCTTTCCATGCTTCTTATAACGCCCTTTATAGTATCAACCTGATCGCAAACCGTCAATAAACTCATACACCTTGAAAGGAGAAAATCCCCTATTAGAACGGCAGCCTCTTTTCCATATTTTTCTTGAACAGTTTTCATGTTTCTCCTAATCTTAGAATCATCCAGTATATCATCATGAATTAAAGTTGCGTTATGAAACATTTCAACAGCTGCAGCAATTTGAGTCATCTTGTCGGAATCATATTCCCCAAATGACGCAGCCAAGATAACAAATCCAGGTCTTAGCATTTTTCCGTTATTGTCAAATATATCTATCAACGCACTTTCTATCGTTTTTTCGCTGCACCTTACTTTTCTTTTAATTATTTTATTTACCTTCTGAAGTTCATCCCTCACAAAATCAATATTATCCCAAAATCCTGACATTTGATCACCTTTCTATCTTAAATTGTATTCTTCTAAGATGTTCAATAGAAAAGTTTGCTGCATATCCTATAAATATTCCTGTAACAAGCCCTGTAACTAATAAAAATGGCAAATACCAAAAAATATTGATATTGTTTAATATAAACATAGCAACTAGAACTTGTCCAACATTATGAAATATTCCTCCAACCATACTTATTCCAACTGGGGATATATTTTTGCTAATTTTAAGTAAAGTTAGCATCATAATAAAACTCAGGATAGCACCAGATACGCTAAACAAAAAAGAAGATAAATTTCCGCTAAAAATAGAACCCAATACTACTCTTATTATAACAATTAAAAGTGTTTCGTATGGAGTTAAAATATATAAAGAGATAACAGTAACAATATTAGCAAGACCTATTTTTGCACCTGGAAAGGTAAATGGTAATTGAATATACATTTCAATTATATAAAGACAAAGTGCAATTGAAATTAAAACTGAACTAAATACAAGTCTTCTAGTTTTCATGATGCCACCTCAATACGTAGAATCATCTATATCCTTTTTTTCTCCTTCTATCTCAACAACAATTTTATGGGGCAGGCAAACAATGCTTTCCCCTGCCCCTGAGATTTTACCCATCTTTACACATAGCCCGTCATGGCAATTTGCTTCCTTCATGTAAACGCATCCATTCTCTATTACGATTATATTGATATCTTTCCCATCCGTAATTACAACTTTATTATTCTCACTTAGCTTTAAGCTTTTATATAATTTTCCTCCCTTATATATGTGAACGTATTCACCTTTTCCTTTTTTGCTAAACATGTAAAATCCTTGGATGGAAAGAGCTATTATGAGTGTAATAACTATTATATATATGTCATGCTTTTTCATATATTCCCCTCTTTTTAGATTTAAAGTTTAATTTACCTCTAAAAGTCTTTTCCCACCATTTATAGAACCATGGAACTACATAATAATCAAGTCCAAAGGAACGTCCAGCTCCTCCTAAAAGGGCTATAGCGCCAAATATATACCAGAGTATTTCCTTACCTGCCATAGCAGACAATATAAAGTTAAAGCACAAGAAAATCGATGCTAATGATGCTAATGCTGTAAAAAGACCTGCTATCAATGCTAAACCTATTCCTATCTCAGCTAATACTACCATCACTTGAAAATAATAAGCAAAGGGCTCAACAAATATATGCATAAATTGTTGATAAAATTCAGGTGGCTGCTTTAAAAGTGGAACAGCCTGGCTTACTGCCTGGGATGCCGAAGCAACAGCCTCTGTTGCTTGGGATGCTCCAGAAACACTTGAAGCTGTTACAATAAATATTTTATCTGGACTTAGCCAGCCTTGTTTTACTTTGCCCAATCCTTCTATCAACCACATTATTCCTATAAATAATCTTAAAGGAACAAGCCAGAAAGTAGGCGTTTTAGAAGCAAAATGTCCTCCAACCATAGATTTATTATTTTTAATGTCCATAAAATGATGTTTAAAATAGTCCCATATCAATAAAAATCCGCCGATTCCAAATAAATAATGCATATTTACAAGATGTTTTGCTGCCATTGCAAAAAATCCTGTAACATTTTTATTCATCAAGGTTGCAACGCAGTATCTAGAACCTATAGATACCATAAAGCCATGATAGTTTGATTTGAACCTTTTCTTTTCACTGCCTTTGATATCTGCAACTATATTTTCAGCTGCAACATCCGCAGTTTGAAGAGCAGTTTCAACAACCTGAAGAACCGGTTTTTGATCTTCTTCAAAATATGTTATATCGCCAATAACATAAACATTGTCATAATCAACGCTTTGCATATATTCATTCGTTAAAATTCTTCCTCTTTTACCCAAAGTTATATCTAACTTAGAAGCAAATGAATTACCTTGAACCCCGCATGTCCAAATAAGGGTTTTAGTATTAATTACATCTCCATTTTTAAGGACAACCTTATCCTCGGAAACTTCAACAATAGGAGATGAGGTTCTTAGCTCTATGTTTAACTTGTTGATATAATATCTTGCCTTTTTAATAAGTTTTTCGTTCAAAGTAGGCAGTATGGTATCTAAAGCCTCAACTATCATTACTCTAACTTCTTTTTCATCTATATTATATTTATAGCACAATTCTTTTTTAAATTCTGCAAGTTCCCCTGCCATTTCAACTCCTGTAAAGCCTGCACCTGCTACTACAAAGGTTAATAATTTTCTTCTTTCTTCGCTGCTTGTGGTTTTTGAAGCTTCTTCAAACATGTCTTCAATATGTCTTCTAATATTTTTAGCATCCTCTAAAGACCATAATGTAAAACCGTATTCTTGAACACCTTTAACTCCAAAGAAAGCAGGTTCACTTCCTATGTTTAATATCAAATAATCATATTCATAAATTGCTTCCTTTGATGTCAATCTCCTGTTTTTAAAATCAACATCAATTATTTGATCAACAATAACATTAACCTTGCTCCTATGGAACAATCTTTTTAGCTCCACTTTTACAGCATCCTCTTCAACCCTTCCTCCAGCAACCTCATGAAGTTCAGTCATAAGGGTATGGTATGGATTTTTATCTATGAGATTAATCTCTACATCATGTTTTTTTAGTCTTTTATTTAACAATTTTGCAGCCCTAACACCTCCATACCCGGCACCCAGGATCACTATTTTTTTTGTCATTAAATCACCCCCGTATTTAATTCGTTAATATTATATTAAATCTTTTTAAAAATAATTTCAATAAAAATTATTAATTGAAATAAATTTTAAACTATGTTAAAATATTCTTGGAAGATGTTGTATATTGCAGTTTATTTTTTAACAAACAGGAGGGATATTTATGAAAAAATTCTTAGCTTTAGTATTATCAATGTTATTATTAATTCCATTATTCGCAGCTTGTTCAAAGCAAACAGACAACAATACCAACAGCAACACAAATAACAATACCAACACTGCAACAAGCAAAAAATACAACGACGGCACATACATTGGATATTCAGATGCTACTCCAGAATCTCGTGGCTTTGCCTATGCAGAAGTTACAATAAAGGATGATAAAATAACTGAAGTTAAATTATATGAAGTTAATGAATATGGAAAACTTAAGGATTATTCAACATACCCATTAAAAGAAGCTAAAACTGCAAACGAAGAAATGGCAAAAAGATTCGTTGAAAAAAATTCAGCTGATGTTGATGATTACACTGGTGTAACAAATAGTTCCAAAAAGTATAAGGAAGCAGTTTCAAGGGCACTTGAAAAGGCAAGCAAAGAAAAGGATGGAAAGAAATACTTTGATGGAACATTCCTTGCAACTTCAGATCAATCTGCACAAAACGGCTATGCACTTGCATATGTTACAATTAAGGATGATAAAATAACAAATGTTGTCCTCCAAGAAGTAGGTAAGGACGGCAAGTTTAAAGATTATGCAACATACCCATTAAAAGAAGCTAAGGCTGCAAACGAAGAAATGGCAAAAAGATTCGTTGAAAAAAATTCAGCTGATGTTGAAACAGTTGCTGGTGTAACAGGAAGTTCAAAGAGCTATATTGAAGCTGTTAAAAAAGCATTAGAAATGGCAACAAAATAATTAAGCTGCCCATGTGGGCAGCTTAATTATTTTGCTGAAGTAGTACTTTGCCTTTAAATCCAAATATCAGGATTTAATCGGCATTAACAATAATTTCAAATACATAATTAACATAAACTTAACATGAATTTAACACTTCTTTACTGCAAATTTACTATAATTTAACCTGGTGTTAACTTATTTTTAACAGACAATGGAGGTATAGTATGAGTTGGAAAAACATATTTGAGCTTCTTGGAGGACTTGGCCTTTTTATTTTTGGTATGAAAACAATGGGGGATGGCCTGCAAAAGGCTGCTGGAAATAGGCTCAAAAAGATCCTTGAAACCCTCACAAGAAACAGAGTTTTTGCGATTTTAGTGGGTGCCTTTGTCACTGCAATTATTCAAAGCAGTAGTGCAACAACCGTTATGACGGTAGGATTTGTGAACGCAGGACTTATGGACCTTTTTCAAGCAGCGGGGGTTATAATGGGTGCAAACATAGGGACTACAATGACAGCTCAGTTAATAGCATTCAAGCTTACAGACATCGCCCCATTAGTGCTTGCTATTGGAACTATAATGGTTATGTTTGGAAAAAGAAAAAGAACGAAGGATCTTGGTGGAATAATTCTCGGTTTTGGTATGCTCTTCGTTGGAATGAAGATAATGGAAAAATCTATGAGGCCACTGACTGAACTTGATGAGTTTAAAAATTTGATAACTACCATCGGACAGCATCCAATAATGGGGGTTTTTGTTGGACTTGGAATGACAGCAGTTGTTCAAAGCAGTAGTGCAACAATCGGAATTTTACAGGCTCTTGCAGGGCTTAATGCAATGCCTCTTGCTGTTGCTCTTCCGATACTATTTGGTGATAATATAGGAACTTGTGTTACAGCTCTTCTTGCAAGTATTGGAACAAGCAAAAACGCTAAAAGGGCAGCCCTTATACACTTAACATTTAATATCATAGGAACTATAATATTTATGCTTATACTTCCTGTTGTTGTAAAACTAATCCCTGTATTAGGTGGGGATATTAAAAGACAAATAGCAAATGCCCATACTATGTTCAATATAACAAATACTTTAATACAAGCTCCATTCATAGTTTTTCTTGTTAAATTTGTTAATTGGTTAATACCAGGAAAAGAAGACAAGGAAGATGTCATGACATTAGAACATCTTGATAGAAGACTTTTAGAAACTCCATCAATAGCTGTGGGACAGCTTGTAAAAGAAGTTATAAGAATGGGTAGATTAGCATCTAAGAATCTTTCAACTGCAATAGATGCTATTATAAACGAAGATGAAAATGCTATAAAACAAGTGTTCAACACAGAAGAAGTCATCAACTTCCTTGAAAGAGAAATAACTGGCTTCATGGTTGCTCTTTCAAATACCTCTTTATCAGAAGAACAATCGGAGCTTGTATCTGGGCTTTTCCACGTCGTAAACGATATAGAAAGAGTTGGAGACCATGCAGACAACCTTGCTGAACTTGCTCAATATAAGATTGATAACAAGCTCCCATTCTCAGAGTCTGCAATATCGCAGCTTACAAAAATGTATGAAACAGTTAAATTTGCTATCGACTCATCAATTGAGGCTCTTGAGAATACTGACTTTATAAAGGCAGAAGATGTAATCGAAACAGAAGGGAAAATAGATGAACTTGAAAAAAGATTTAGAGAAGATCATATCGATAGATTATCAAGGGGAATATGCAACCCCGTCAGTGGAACTGTATTCCTTGATATATTAAGCAATCTCGAAAGAATAGGCGACCATGCTAACAATATCGCACAAATGGTCCTTGATCAAAAGGAAGAGCTTTATGCCTAATGTTGGTTTATAGCACAGTATATTCAATATACTGTGCTTTTTTATTTCTTCAATAAATTAATTATAATATTAATTTTTTTAATTTTTAGTTTAATTTTTTTAATATATATATTGATTTTTTTAATATAAGTGCTATAATAAAATCAAGGATGGTGAAAATATGGGATACAAGATAATCACTCGTTGTCCTGTTTGCGATTCTAAATTAAAAATCACAAGACTTAGCTGTAAAAAATGTGGAACTACAATTGAGAACGAATTTGAACTTTCTAATCTCTCATATCTAACCAAAGAACAGCTGGATTTTGTAGAAGTATTCATAAAATGTAGGGGAAATATTAAAGATGTTGAAAAGGAACTTTCCATATCCTATCCAACTGTTCGTTCGAAACTCGACGAAGTAATTTTAGCCCTTGGTTACCCTATCAAACAAAAATCTGAAAAGGAAAAGGACGTCCTTGATATGCTGGAAAAGGGTGAAATAACACCCGATGAGGCTATTAAAATGTTAAAGGATTAATTAAAGAGGGGGGATATTATGAAGGATGAAATTTTAAGGATTTTAAGTATGGTAAGTGATGGGAAGATATCTCAGGAAAAGGCAGCAGAACTTATCGATGCCCTTTATCAAAGGGAAGAAAAAAGCAATAATGACTATGACAACAAAATTCTAAAGGTTAAGGTTCTATCCCATGAAGGTGACAATGTAAACGTAAACTTTCCAGTAAAGGCAGCAAAAGCAATCTTAAAGGCTACAGGGAAATTCCCAATAACAATGGGTGATCAAATCACAAATATAGATATGAATGCCTTAATTGAAGCTCTTGATGCCTCTGTGATTGGGAAAATAGTGGATGTAAAAAGCGCAGAGGGCGATATAGTTGAGGTTACCATTGAATAGGTGATATTATGAAAATTTTTATTAAAACTCCAAAATCAAAATTTACTATTCCAATTATTTTACCTATATCTATTATTAAACTCTCCCTTAAGTTAGGTAAAAAAGTTGCAAGCAAATATCTTGACGAAGAAGATCTAAAATATGTAAATTCTTTAGATTGGGATGCTCTATGTATAGCCTTTGATGAGCTTAAAAAATATAAAGGTTTAGAGCTTGTCAATATAGTAAGTCATAGCGGTGAAAATGTAAAAATCATAATATAAAAGTGAGGCAAAGAAATTTTCTTTGCCTCACTTTTATATAAAAATCTAATGGGGGAACATTGTGAATCTTAATATAAACAACACAGCTAAGACATAAATAATAGGATGCACTTCTTTACCTTTACCTGTAACTATTTTAACTATTGGATAGAATATGATTCCTGCTGCTATACCGTTTGCAATGCTATAGCTAAAGGGCATTATAGCAATTGTAAAGAAGGCTGGCAGTGCCTCTGTAAAATCGTTAAAATCTATATCTTTTACTGCTCCCATCATAAGAACTCCAACTATAACAAGGGCTGGAGCTGTAGCCTCTGAAGGAACAATACCTACTACTCCGCCAAAGAATAGCGAAAGTAAGAATAAAACTCCAACTGTAAAGGATGTAAGTCCAGTCTTTCCACCCTCTGAAATGCCTGCTGTTGACTCTACATATGTGGTTACTGTGCTTGTTCCAAGCAGAGCACCACAAGAAGTTGCAACTGCATCTGCCAGGAGAGCTTTATTCATGTTTTTCATTCTTCCATTCTCATCTAGCATATTAGCCTTTTGTGCAGTTCCTACTAAAGTTCCTATAGTATCAAACATATCAACTAAGCTAAAGGATATAACCACCATTATAACACTGCTTATTGCACCAACAAGACCTGCTCCTCCTACCCCTAAAAGTCCTCTAAAATCAGCCTTCATAAATGTTGGTGCAAGGGATGGAGGCATACTTAAAATCTTAACTCCAGAAATATTCGTTATTCCCATTGGAATTCCTATTATCGTAGTTGCTATTATTCCTATTAAAATAGAACCTTTTACCCTTCTTGCCATTAATATAGAAGTTATTATAATTCCAATCAAAGTTAAAAGGGCATGCTTATCTGTAAAACTTCCAAAACCAACAAGAGTGGCAGGGTTGTCTACAACTATACTTCCGTTTTTTAAGCCTATTAGAGCTATAAAAAGTCCTATACCTCCTGATATAGCAAGCTTAAGATTCTTAGGAAGAGCATCAACAATCTTTTCCCTTAAAGATGTTACAGTAATTATTATAAAAAGGACACCTGAAATAAACACTGCCGCTAAAGCTTCCTGCCATGTGTAACCAAGATTTATACAAACACTGTAGGTAAAGAAGGCATTAAGCCCCATACCTGGTGCCTGTGCAAAGGGCACATTTGCATAAAGAGCCATTATAAATGTTCCTATTGCTGCTGAAATTGCCGTTGCTGCAAAGACGGAAGCTACAACCGGATCGTTTATAGCATTAAAACTTGCCGCTGCATCGCCGATGGCTCCTTGGCTATTCATTCCTGCAAACTTAAGTATATTAGGATTTACAAATATAATATAGGCCATTGTAATAAATGTTGTAATTCCTGCTAAAATTTCAGTTTTAGCATCCGTTCCAGCATCACTTAAATGAAAAATCCTCTCTAAGAATCCTTTTTTTGTTGCCGTCGTCATCACAACAATCCCTCCCTAACAAAAATTGCCATCTAGCTATGGAGAGCTAGATGGCAATACCCCCTAGCTCATCCATAGTCGAAGGGTTTACGGCCCCTCGGTAGAGACTCCTAAGCCATATCCTTAGGATTATATGGATGGCCTAAATCACATTTACTATAATATCATGGCAACTAAAAATAGTCAACTTTTTTTATTGGATTTTATGTATAGTTCGTTAATGTATAAAATTTATAAAACATAATTTATTGTATAATTCGTATTTCTTAGTCATATCTTCTCCATATACCATTTATTGCTTTCCACCTCCCATCTTAGCTCTATTGGGTCCTGCCTCCCCTCTACCAAGCATATATAAATATAGCAATCCCTTAAGTTTCTCCTTTCCTTGAAGACTTTAATTACCTTGTTTATCTTAATATTGCCCCTGCTTGATGATATAAACATAGGGTTTACATTATTCTTTTCAAACAAGACTATTGCATCTACAATTTCTCTAACCATCTTCATATCTGTCCACCACCTTTGTTGTAGGATTGCATAGGAATCCACTCCTCATCAGAAACTATTTTTATCATTCTATAGCTTTCATTGGTTAAAAGCTTTGCTCTTATGACGGAATTATATCCATATTTTTCTCTAATCAAGTCTATGCATTTGTCTATTTTTTCATATTTTATTTTTTTGTCATCATCAAATATACTTATCTGCTTAAAATCATCGCACCTTTTAAGCCCTGTTATTCTAACACCTAAAAGCCTTAAAGGTCTTCCATCCCAAGTTTCATTAAATAGTTTCATGGAAGATTTATATATTTCATATGTAATATCCGTAAAAAAACACAGTTTTCTCTGTCTTATTATTGTTGTAAAGTCTGAATATCTTATAATAATTTCAATGATACTTCCTTCCAGTCCATGTTCTCTGAGCCTTTTACCTACACTTTCAGAAAGAGCCATTAAAACCTCGGATGCTTCCTCCATATTAACAACGTTCCTCGGCGTAGTTATGGAATTACCTATGCCTTTGATTTGCCTTGAATTAGGGTTTACTTTAGAGTCATCTATTCCGTTAGCAAATTTCCAAAGGTATCTGCCAACCTTTCCAAACTTATCTTCT
The DNA here is from genome assembly GCF_030546345.1 of Caloramator sp. CAR-1. Lineage (NCBI taxonomy): Bacteria > Bacillati > Bacillota > Clostridia > Eubacteriales > Clostridiaceae > Caloramator > Caloramator sp. CAR-1. The sequence continues at coordinate 123,540 of NZ_JAUONW010000008.1, read as the reverse complement.
ATAACAGACATAGGCATATTGGCAAGATCGCCTATTGTAAATATACCAATATTATTGAGTTTTCTTTTCATTCTCCTTCCAACGCCAAACAAATCTTCAACTGGAAGGGGCCATATTTTTTCTTTAATATCCTCCGGTTCTATTACCGTTGTAGCATCAGGCTTTTTAAGGTCCGAAGCCATTTTAGCCATAAGTTTACAATAAGAAACACCTATGCTGGCTGTTATCTTAAGTTCCCTTTTTATCCTTTCCCTTATAGTATCGGCAATTTTTTTAGCATCACCAAATAGCCTTTCACACCCAGTAACATCTAGCCAAGCCTCATCAATGCTAAATACCTCAACATCCGGAGTATAATCCCGTAAAATGTCCATTACTCTATTAGAATAATCCATGTAGTCTTTAAAATGAGGTTTAATAAAAATAATATTAGGACATAAATTTCTAGCCTCCTGAATTGTCATACCGGTTCTAATACCAAATTTCCTGGCTTCGTAAGAGGCCGTTAATATAATGCCGTTTCTTTTGTCCTTATCTCCTGCCACTGCAATAGCCTTCCCCTTTAAACTTTCATCCTTCGCCTCTTCAACAGAAGCATAAAAAGCATTAAGATCTACATGCAAAATCCTTCTCACATCACCACCACCCGAACATTTGTTCGCATTTATATTATACACCTTTTTTTAAAAAAATAAAAGAAAAAAAGAGGCTAACGCCTCATTTTAAAGGTGTATATGGAATTGTAGATGATTTTGGATATCGTGTTCTGTCAAAGCTATGGTCAATTAAAATCTGATTATCAGTGACGTTAAAATATCTATAGGAAATTATATCCATTTCGCCACCGTTAACAACAGGATCATCAAAAGTAACATCAACATGATACCACTGCCCATCCAACTTTACTAAGTTCCAAGCATGGGGGACTCCATTTGCAAAGCCATAAACTATCTTATTTTCAATTCCCGCCATTCTCAAAAGTATATTAAAAGCCGTAGCATATCCATCGCAGACAGCAATACCTTTTATGAGAGCTCCATAGGATGTATGGGATTCATCTGGAACAGTATTTTTTATAACATTTGCATAATCATATTTGGTATTACTTACAAGATAATCATGAATGGCAAGTTCCTTTTCATATTCCGACATATTATCATTGATTATCCTGCTTAAAATATCCTTTGCCTTTATTTCTACATGCTGACGCATATATTTAATATTATTCCTTGGGAAGGTATAATTTATTAAGACCACAACATTTGAACCAAAAGATATATATCCGTAGGATTTAATATAATATAATTCACCATAATCCTCCAAAACCTTAGTTATATAGTCAAAAACTATACTTGGTTTTTCAAATATCATAGCATCGGCAAACTGAAGATAAATCCTGTCGCTTAAATTATAAAGTTCATCTTTAATAGCATTATATAAATCTGACCTATTTTTTAAAACATATTTTTGACTAGGATACCTATACTGTGATAAATCATTATATTTAAAAGTAAAATCTACTATAACTTGATTTGGAATCAAACCATGCTGATATACCTTATAGGAAAAACCAGTTAAAAAGAAACTTGAACTTGATAAATCTAAAGAGTCTATTATCCTTTCAAAATTATAGTTTTTTGTATATCCGTTTATCTTTATAGATGTTGAAGTAATTCCAGATTTTATTACTTTAAGCAAAATATCATCAAATTCTCTCCTTGTGTTTGCTACATAATTTGCATCCTTATATTTAACATAAATATAAGTTAAATTCCTTGATTTCTTCACCGTTTTTACGTTCGTTACTATATACTTTGCATTCTTATACGTCAACATTATTTTTTTCACATTTCCATTTATATTAAATTTTGTATAATCATAGCCAGATAATTTTATGGTATTTTTTTTGTGCAGGAGAGAATATTTTAATGAGTCATAAAACTTGTTATAATATTTATTTGATGATGCTTTAATATCTATATTAAATAGAAAAAAGAATATAAAGCAAAATAAAAACACCCTTTTTTTCAAATTCCCATCTCCTTAAAGCATAGGTTTAAAACTATTTTATATTGAACCTCCCACGACTAAAGTCGGGGGATTCCTGCTTCATCAACCTCGTAACCTACTATCTCCACAGGCGTTAATTCGGGTAGTCCCTACCCTACTGTTTTTACTTATGCTATACCTAATATCCTCTTTCCTTCTTTTAATATATTTTTACTTGCATTTACATCTCTATCATGGACTGTCCTACATATTGGACATTCCCACTCCCTTACGTTTAAGTCTTTTACTTCTTCATTTTTATAACCACATACATTACATATTTGACTTGATGGATAAAACATATCTACTTTTACTATTGTTCTTCCATACCATAATGCTTTATATTCAAGCATGTTTACAAATTTTGACCATGCTACATCTGATATGGACTTTGATAGTTTGTTATTTCTTAACATATTCTTAACCTTTAAGTCCTCCAAAATTATAACTTGGTTTTCGTTTATAATTTTAGAGGACAACTTTTGCAAAAAATCTTTCCTTTGGTTTCTTATCTTCTCATGTATTTTGGCTACTTTCTTAGCTTGTTTCTTAAAGTTATTGCTACCTAATTGTTTTTTAGAAAGCTTCCTTTGTTCCTTAATAAGTCTTTTTTCTAACTTTATAAGATATTTAGGATTGGATATTTTGTTGCCTTCACTATCTATCAGAAAATGCTTTACTCCTAAATCTATACCGATTACTTTGTTAGTTTTAGACTTTTCTGTAGTTTTTTCTATACTACAACAAATTGAAACAAAATATTTCCCCGTTGGAGTTCTACTTATAGTTGCATTTAGTATTTTACCCTCTACTTCCATTGATTTTACAAACTTTACCCAGCCTAATTTGGGTAGTTTGATTTTGTTTCCTTTAATTTCAATGTTGTTATTTGTAAATGTTGTTCTATAGCTTTGGTATTTACATTTCTTTGACTTAAACTTTGGATAATTTGCTCTACCTTCAAAAAAATTCTTAAATGCTTTGTCTAAGTCTTTGAGCGAATTTTGAAGTGCAAACTTATCTGCTTCTTTTAGCCATGTATTAGTTTGTTTAAGTTTAGTTAAGTCAGCAGAACATTTGTTATAATTAAATGTTATCCCTTTAGTTTTATATTCTTCTTCTCTTTTAGCAAGGTAGTAGTTATATACAAACCTAACACAACCAAAGGTTTTATTTATGAGCTCTATTTGTTGTTTATTAGGATAAAGCCTAAATTTAAAAGCTTTTTCCATACTTTCACCTCATAGTTATTGTAACATATGTTGTTACACAAAACAAACTTTTAACTAATATAAGTTGTAATACACAAATAATATATGTTATTATTAAAGCGTCCTTACTCATGACTAAAGTCACGAGTGTGCGGACACTTTCTTAATCAAAACTGAGAAGGTTCAACTGGAATTTGTAGATAATTTATTTTACATATTTTACTAAATAATTATCACACAAAACGCAATTATAATCAACTACTAAAGAGGTGAAAAAATGGGAATTTATGTTGATATAGATTTAGATTTTCTAATAAAACCCATAAAACAAGAAGGTGAAAACAACAAAAGATTATATAAAGGTGAAGGCTGTTTTATAGATGATATTTATAACTTTGTATCCAACCTACAAAACCATGGTTTGCTAAACTCAAAGGAAAAAAAATTTTTTACAAACCATAAAAAGTCCTACACATATTGGTGGATAAAAAGAACTACAAATAATACCGTAATCCACATCGATGCCCACAGCGACCTTTATAGAAATAAACAAAAGGATCTTACCCTATTAAGGGATTTAGATATGAACTGCGACGACTATATGTGGTATGCCATCAGGGACGGTTTTATAAATGAAATTTACTGGGTTGTTCCTGATAATTCATATGATTTAAAGGACGAGAAGGTCTACAAAAAATTTGTCCCTCAAAATCTCTTAAAATCATTAGTAGTTGAAGAAAATCTAATCCACTATACCTTTGATGTTTTAACAAGGGTTGGTGAACAAACTATAGATTATTTTGTATTAACCTTTGATAAGCTTCCCTATTTTGAAAATATCGACCTTATAACAGTCGCAACATCACCTGAATTTTACTCTGAAAAGGCAGATGAATATATTTTTAAGGCTTTATATCTTTTGGGAGCTAAGGAGGAGGAAATTGAAAGGATAAAAAATTTTCACCTAGATATAACAAAAGCACCCTAAGGGGTGCTTAAACTATTTTTTTAGGCTCCTCATGTAAGAATTCTACTATTTTGTTATTCTCATCAACAAGAACAATCTTAGGCTTTAGGTTTTTTGCTTCCTTTTCATCAACAAAGCAATAGGCCATTATTATAATCTTATCCCCTGGATGAACAAGCCTTGCGGCTGCTCCATTAAGGCAGATATCTCCTTTACCTCTTTCACCTTTAATTACATAGGTATCTAGCCTTTTACCATTATTTATATTAACTATTTGGACCCTTTCATTTCCCAATATTCCTACCGCATCCATAAGATCTTCATCTATGGTTATACTTCCTACGTAGTTTAAATTGGCTTCAGTGACAGTAGCTCTGTGTATCTTAGATTTTAACATATTTAAAAGCATAGTCATCCTCCTTATGCTCTAACAACTGTATTATCTATTAACCTTGTTTTTCCAATCTTTACTGCAAGAGCTATTAAAACTTCTCCTTCTACTTTATCTACAGGCTTTAAATTTTGATTGTCGACAAATTCCACATAATCTATTACAGCATCCTTTGAGGTTTTAATTAAATTTACCATCTCATCCTTTATCCTTTTTACATCCCTTTCACCATCTATTATCATTTTCTCCGCAAGCTTTAGGGATTTATAAAGAACAAGGGCTTGTTTTCTTTCATCTTCATTAAGATAGGTATTCCTTGAACTCATAGCAAGGCCATCCTCTTCCCTAACTATAGGGCAAGGAACTATTACTACATCCATATTCAAATCCATTACCATTCTTTTAATTACCGCAAGCTGCTGAGCATCTTTTTGCCCAAAATATGCCCTTGTTGGTTTTACAATATTAAAAAGCTTAGTTACAACCGTTGCAACGCCTCTAAAATGTCCTGGCCTTGAGGCACCACAAAGCCCCTCAGTTAAGTTTAAAACTTCAACGTATGTTGAATAGTTTTCTCCATACATATCCTCCCTCTCGGGAATAAACACTATATCGCATCCTGCTGCTTCACATATTTTTTTATCCCTTTCCTCATCCCTTGGGTATCTATCGTAATCCTCATTAGGGCCAAATTGAGTGGGATTAACAAAAATGCTTACTACAACAATATCATTTTCCCTTCGTGCCCTTTCTATAAGGCTTTTATGTCCATCGTGAAGATATCCCATGGTAGGAACAAATCCAATAGTTTTTCCTTCCTTTAAAAGCTCCTTTGCTTTATTCTGCATTTTTATTACACTTCTTATTATTTCCATCCTTAAACCTCCTAATAAAGCCTTTTTATTTCTTCCACTATGTCTTTGTCTATTTTAAATGAGTGAGAATCCTCTGGGAAATCTCCCCTTCGAACCTCCTCAATATATTCCTTTATTGCTCCCTTAATTTCATCGCCAAGATTTCTATATTTTTTTACAAATTTAGGAACAAAGTCGCTGAAAAGTCCCAGCATATCGTTAACAACAAGTATTTGTCCGTCGCAGTATTTACCTGCACCTATTCCAATAGTAGGGATTGATATGGATTCCGTAATTAATTTTGCAACCTCATCTGGAACTGCCTCTAAAACAATCGCAAAAACTCCTGCGTCTTCTAAGTATTTTGCATCATCTATGAGCTTTTTTATACTCTCCTTAGTCTTTCCTTGAACTTTGAATCCCCCAAGCATATTTACCGACTGAGGAGTCAATCCAATATGGCCCATAACCGGAATTTGAGCCTTTATTATCGCCTTTACCTTATCTAAAACCTCAATTCCACCTTCTAGTTTTACAGCATGACATCCTCCTTCTTGAATTAACCTTCCTGCATTTTTTATAGATTCTTCAATTGATATATGATAGGATAAAAAAGGCATATCCCCAACTATAAGGGCATTTTTCGCCCCTCTTGCAACTGCCTTTATGTGATGAACCATATCATCGACGGTAACTGATAAGGTGTTTTCATATCCAAGAGCCACCATACCCAATGAATCACCAACTAAAATCCCATCTATCCCTGCTTCATCTATAAGTTTTGCCATAGAATAATCATAGGCCGTAAGCATAGTAAGCCTTTGTCCCTTTTGTTTTGCTTCTTTAAAACTTGATACTGTCCTTTTCATATTTCTTCACTCCTTAGTAAAAATTCTATTTCATCAAGATTTTTTGCCTTTTCATCATCACAAGATTTCTCCCTTTCAATACCAAGGGCAACAAGTCCGAGTTTTTTATAAATATCCTTATACTCCCTTAAACTCTTTAAATGCATATTTATCGTTTTATAATCCCCTCTAACAATAGGTCCCGTCAAGGCATCCTCTATCCCCTTTTCCTTTATATTTAAAAGGGCCCCCTCCATCAAGGGATAAATAGCATCTATAATAAATTCTTCCTTGATTCCACATTCTAAAAGTAAATCTTTAGCAATTTTTGATATGGCAACTAAATAGTTTGACGCAAAAACTGCCGCTGCATGATACTTTGCCTTATCTTGTTTGTTCAAAAGAAAATATTTTATCTCTGACTTGCCTAAAAATTCCTTTATATTCTCTATATTTTCCCCTTCTAAGGAAAATATAACTTTATTCAATTTGTCATAACAATTTTTATCTGTAAAGGGGTATAAGGGATGAAGAGAATATGAATCTACGCCTAAGTCCCTGCTTCCATTAAAAACATCAGAACTTAGGCATCCACTCATGTGAAATATTTTCTTTCCTTTGATATTGAATTTCTTAAGATTTTCCCAAACTTCTGATATGGCACCATCCGGTGTTGTTATGAATATGTAGTTTGATTCCTCTGCAAGTTCCTGAATTGAAAGAACACTAGACTTAGTAAACTCAGCAGCCTTTCTTGCTGAGTCTTCTGTCCTGCTAAAATACCCTGTAATTTTAAAACCCTTTTCATAAAGATAGCGTCCAAAGGCAGAACCTACCTTTCCAGCGCCAATAAAACCGATTTTCATATAAAACACCTCTTTTTATAAAGTCCCACTCCAAAAGGATGTAGGCTAAAATTATTTTAGCATTTTTTTTTATAAACAACAATAAAAATTCCCTTTAATAAAGTAAAATATTATTGTAAAATAAATACAGTAAAAGTTTGAGGTGATGATATGAGAAGAAAAAGGAAAAGCAAAAGTCCTTTAAGATATATAATCCCATTAACATTTATTTTGCTATCAATCCTTGCATATTTTCTATTTTTTTTCCCAGTTGACATCGATTGTGGTCTTGTTGCAGAAAAAAAGGAACTTAAAAATTATTACAGATTAAAAATAATTTATGATAAAAACATAAAATGGGTAAACATAAAGAAAAAGGATTTTATCGATGCGGCAGCTTATAAGATAAAGTTAAAGGGGATTAGAACTGTCTATTTTAAGCCTTTGAAATCAATATCAGGCAAGGTATATTCTAAAGATATAAATAATATAAATATCGATGACACTATATATAAAATATCCCAAAATATAAATTATTATATAAAAGACAACGATAATTATAAATTAGCCAAAAAAAGCTTTTTAATAGTTGGCCAATCGAGTTATCAATTTATATTGGATGAAGATACTATTAAAGCAATTATCCTTACCGAATTCCCTATTATAGATAAAATACGAGTTGGTCTATCAACCTATAACTTTTCCTCCTATGACCATAACCTTATTACAATTACATCCAAAAAAGGCTTTAGGATATATTCTAAGGACTTTGAAATAGATGTTAAGAAAAAAGAAATTGCAAGCTTTAGAGTATTAGGCAATAAAATAAAAATACTTATTGAATCTCCTAAAGATTCTTATCAAAAAAGAAAGGACATGATAATAACCGATAAAAGGATTTTCATTTCATCTGAAAATCCTGTGTTTATTACATCCTTAAAAAGAGAAAACGGATATACTCCCGAATATTATGGAAATTTAGAAATATTCCTAAAGGACAAAAGCCTTAGAATTATAAACGAAATAAATATAGAGGATTATTTAAAATACGTCGTCCCATCTGAAATGCCTGGATACGGCGGAATAGAAGGATATAAGGTTCAGTCGGTGGCAGCAAGGACCTATGCCCTATCTGAAATACTTGGTGGAAGATTTTCAAAACATGGTTTTAATATAGACGATACAACGCAAAGCCAAGTTTATAACGAAAGACCTACAAACGATCTTTGTATTAAAGCCATAGAAGAAACTAAAGGAGAAGTTTTAACTTATGATGGAAAAATCATAGACGCTAAATATTATTCAACCTCCTGCGGTTTAGGTGCAGCCTATGATGAGGTCTATCAAGAGGTTAAAAATTACAATCCAAAGCCATACTTAGATTTTAACAATTATACCGATCAGAATATAAGCGAAATATCCTCAGAAGAGAATGCCTCAAAATTTTTCAAGGATTGGACCGTTAAAGCTATCGATTCCTCTTCTCCTTATTTTAGGTGGAAGGTGTCCATCGATTATAGTGAACTAAATAAAGCAGTAAGCGAAAATATATATAATAGATATTTAAAGGATCCGGATAACATTAAGGAAAAATGGTTCCTTAACATATATAAAAAGGCAACATTATCCGAAGAAGGTATAGGAAAAATTAAGGATATTTATATATCAAAGCGTAGCAAAAGCGGAGTTCCACAGGAAATGATTATAATTACCGATAATAAACAGTATAAAATAATTGGTCCTTCAAATATAAAATTTATCATAACTCCAAAGGAATTTGATATTGAAACTATTTCTGGGTTAAAACTTAAAAATATTAAAAGTCTTCCTTCACCATTCTTTATAATAGATAGAATATATGGTCAGACACGAATTAAAAGTATAACCATATTTGGCGGTGGATATGGCCACGGTGTCGGAATGAGCCAATATGCTGCAATGAATCTTGCAAATTCAGGAAAAACATATCAAGAAATTCTAAATTACTTCTATAAAAATATTAAAATTCAAGACATTAACGAAGCTATAAAAAGCAGTATGGAATAAGGCACCTATTAAGGTGCCTTTATTCATTAATCTCAATAGAGGTTTTTTGCCTGATTTTTTCAACTATAGCTGCATAATTTAAAGAATAATACATAATATATGCCAAAACCATTGCAGATAAAGCATCGTAAACGTAATGTTGTTTTATAAAAAGGGTAGATAAAATTATGGAAAAGGATATAACTGAAGATGTAATTTTTAATTTATATGAGATATTTTCTTCTCTGTTGATATAAACTGCTGCTAAAAAGGAATCTAAAACATGAATGCTCGGAAAACAATTATATGGGTTGTCCCTTTTATATATAAAATTTACAGCCTTTATAAATATATCGTCCCCCTTAAGTAGAGGCCTTGGAACAGTTGTTGGAAAAAAATAATATATAACAAAACATAAAGCCATTCCTATTATTATTCCAGAAAGAAGCTTAAAGTATTTTTTCCCGTCTGTTACAGCAAAATACACAAAGACAACAGCCATATAAATATACCAATAAAGATAGGGAACTACAAAATATTTATTAAAGGGGATTATAGTATCTAATGCTGTTTTAAGATGATATACCTTCCCCCTATAGTTATTTAAAATAACATAAATCTTTGTAAGTCCTCCAATGGAAAGCAAAAACAGCAACCTTAAAGCTATTTCTTTATAATTTGTCTTGACCTTTTCTACTATCCTTTCCATAACCATCATCCTAAATTTTCAGCTTATATTATAATATACCACTTCTTCCCTCTTTGTGCAAATAAAAAGGCTAATATATCAGCCTACACAAACATCTTTTTATATTTATATCCAAGATAAATAGTATAGATCGATGTAAAGAGCATTATAATACCTAAAATGGTTGAGATTATAAAAAGTCCCTTAACAAATTCTAAGGATCTTCCATAGGTCTTTGAAAGATCTAATAAAAAACTATTAAAATTATTTCTAACAAGATAGGCATTTCTTATAATAATAACTGAATTTAAAATTGATATCGGCATAACTGATAACCCTAAAATAAGTCCGTTTAAGCTTCTTTTTCTCATTCCCTTTAACCCTAAAAATATAGGCAAAATCATAAGAAGAGGGAGTAAATAAGAAAGATACTGCGGGGCTAATAGCATAAAGAGCATACTGGTTATAGTAAAGCTCAAAGTAATCCTTCTTAAAGGCCTTATGTTATCGTTGAAATCATAAACTGCAGCATTACAGTATCTTATAAAAAGCTCCAATTTATTTTTAAAATCCTTATCCTCCTTTAATAAATCCTTCCCCATATTTAGGATGCTTTCATAAATTATCCTTTTTTCTTCTTTTACTTGAAGTTCTTTATAACTTTCCTTTATAGCGTCAATATCCTTTAAATATTTATCGCTATTTTTTAAATTACTCCTTTGAAGTTTTATTTTAATATCATCTAAGAGCTTTAATAAGTTTTTATCCATATAATCCCTCCAAAAAATGCCTCCCTTTTGGGAGGCATTTTATTATTTGCTATGCTTTAAAAGTGAACTTAAAGTAACACCAACAGCTACTATAATAACACCCCAAGCTAAAATCATGAAGGTTAATGCCGCACCTGACATATTAATCCCTCCTTACGAGGACTCTTCCCTCATAAATTTCCTGTCCATATTTCTTGCCGATATTTCTATAAGCCTGAATAAATCCAATGATTAAAACTGCAAACATTACAAATCTTGCAGCTAAAACCCATGGAACAAGTTGTGGTGTCTTTTCAACAAAGCTTGGTATCCACTTGAAGTATCCAGCCTTAAAGTAGTCTCTTGTTGAGAAACCAAGAAGTATTATTATTGAAACCGGAGTCAAGAATTGGATAAACACGTTGTAGAAGGTCTTTGATACCTTCCAGAAGCTTCCCTTGTTCATTTCTTCAAGTCCTTTTAATCCAAGAAGCCATCCAGTAACTATTACTTCAAGAAGTCCAAGAACTACAAGAAGATAACTTCCAACCCAGTTGTCAAGCTCTGTAAGGTATGCAAGGTCAGCTGTTTTTGTAAGGATTGGTTCAAGTCCAACTGGAAGTCCAAATATAATGTATATTACAAATACTAATACCGAACCTACTCTTCTTGGAACTCCAGCTTCCTCTTCAAGGAGGGCAACTAGATAATTATACATAGCTATAGCACTTGTAAAACCTGCAAAGAATAGTAGCAAGAACCAGAAGGTTCCAAATATTTGTCCTCCCGCCATTTGTCTGAATATATTTGGTAGGGCTATAAAGGACAAACCAACGCCCGCTCCTAATCCTTCAGGTCCTAAGAAGGTATAAGCTATAGGAATTGCGATTGTTCCGCCCAAAATAACCTCAGCAAGCTCATTTAATGAAACCGTTGCAAGTCCTGAAAGAACTATATCATCCTCAGGCTTTAAATAGGATGCGTAGTTTTGGATAATTCCCATACCAAGGGACAATGTAAAGAAAATCTGTCCTGCTGCAGCAAGGGCTGCTGTCCAGTTAAGATCCTGCCATCTTGGTGACCAGATATAGTTAAGTCCTGCAATTGGAGTCCATTCGGGCTTAACTGGGGCACCAAGGGTTAGAGTTCTTATTATCAAAATAATACCAAACACATAAATAGTTGGCATCATGAATTTTGCCCAAGCTTCAATACCTTTTTGGATACCCCTCATAACTGCAAATCCTAATACAGCAAGGGCAATTAGCCAGAATACCATAACCTTTCCTGGACTTTGGATATACTTAACGAAATATTCACCAGTATTTATAGCCTTATCCATATAGCCGCCTGTTGCAGTTTCAAAGGCATATCCTAATGTCCAACCAATTATATGATTGTAATATGAGTTAAGAAGAACAGTAACTCCAAGGGCTAAGGCACCAGCAAGTCCACCAAGAATCCTTGCAACCTTTGGATTTGCGCCTTCCCTTGCCTGAAGGTAAACCATTGGTCCTAATGTTCCATGACCATATTTACCGCCATACCTTCCTTGATTCCACTCAACAAGCATTAGAGGAATACCAAGAAGTATAAGTGCTGCAAAGTATGGAATCATGAAGGCTCCTCCACCGTTTTTTGCAGCCTGGTAAGGATATCTCCAGAAGTTTCCAAGACCTATCGCATTACCAGCCATTGCCAATATTAGTCCTAATTTGCTTCCCCAGTTTTCTCTTTTTTCGGACATTTACATCCCCCCTGACTATTTTTTAAACTTAAAAATAATAATACTTCATTTTTCAGAATAATTCAATATTTAAAATTTGTAAAATTTTATTAATTAAACTACTTTGTTACGAAAATAACGTCAGAAAATATCAAAAGGGGGGCAGAATATGTTCGTCAAGTATGCATAATTCTCTTAAAAATCCCGATGTTTCAAATATTTGTTATACTTTTTTAGTAAATATTTAATTTATAATATTAATAAAAATTAAAAAAGATGCTAAAAAGTTAACATTATAAATCTATTTCTAACTTTAAACATTTACCTACCACTGTGAAAGATTTAACATCTAAAGTTTCAGTTTTTAAATCATTGCCATGACTTACCAATAATACTTTATTTGCATCAAGCCTTTTTAACTGCCTTATCATTCTTTTTTTATCAATCTCTATTAGACATATAGAGTTATTTTCTATTTCAGAGGTTTTAAAAATCATTATATTATCTCCCTTTAATATCCTAAATCCCCTCATTGAATCGTCTGGAGCCTTTATGAAAATTATTTTCTCAGCATTATATCCCTCAATCTTTTTATCGATTATAGGAAGCATTTTGTATTCATATATCTCTTTAAAATAAACATCACACACGGGAATTTTCTTTAATATATTTGAAAAAGCCTCCTCCATCTCTTTATTTACTGGAAGGTTTTCATAATCCTTTATATTTTCAACTGGTTCAACAACTTCATCATATAAATCTTCATTCAAACTAACATTTAGCAATTTCTCAATCCTTTTTATCATATCCTCGCTAATTATTTTTTTCCCCATTTCTATTTCCATTATATAGTTTGGAGAAACACCAAGCTTTTTAGCAAGTTCTTTTACACTGATTGAAGATCTATTTCTTGCCTCTTCAATTCTTTTACCTATCCTATTCATATCGTCACCCCATTTTTGTATTTATTATTCTTATTATAACAAAAAATAAAAAATTTATTTATAGGGCAGCTTTATAATAAACTCGGTTCCCTTATTCAATTCGCTTTTTACTGATATTTCACCGTTATGCATGTTAATAATCCTTTTTACAATAGAAAGGCCAATACCAGCTCCCCCTGTTTTTTTATTCCTTGATTGATCTACCCTATAAAATCTTTCAAATATATATGGTAAATCTTTTTTAGGAATTCCTATACCATCATCTTTTATTCTAATAAAAACGCCTTCACTAGTTCCTTTGAGCTCAATATAAATTTTGCCACCTTCCCTTGAATATTTAATTGCATTTGATAACAAATTTATAATAACTTGTGTGATTTTATCTTTATCTGCATATAAAAACACATCTTCAAGGTGAGTTTCTAAAACTAATCTTTTATCTAAAAGACTTTTTTCGAAATTTAAGGTTATGCTCTTTATCAAATCCCTTAAATTTAGTTCATGTTTTTCAATTCTTTCCTCGATTTCATATTCTGCAAGAAGTTTAATATCCCCGATTAACTTATTCAATCTTTCTATTTCCTCAAGACAGCTTCTTAATCTATCCTCTGTCGGCTGCCAAATCCCATCAATCATAGCCTCCACATGGCTCTTTATGGTTGTTATGGGCGTTCTAAGTTCATGAGATATGTCCTGGGTTAATCTTTTTCTTAATTTTTCCTGTTCATCAAGCTTTTTTGAAAGTAAATTTATTGCGTTGATTAATTCATCTATCTCCAAAATTTCAGATTTATAATCTAAACTTTTAAATTCCCCCCTCGACAGTAAGTTCGTAGAATCTGAGACTTTCATAATTGGAGTTGCTATACTCTTAGAAATCAAACTACCAAATAAAAGTGCAAATAGTATAGCTAAAATAGAAACAACAATAGAAACCCCATTTAAGGTATTTAAGAACATTATATCATTATCTGTATAATAGTAGGGGCCATAATATCCTATATATAAAGTTGCAATAAATTGATCCTCTGAGTAGATTTTTTTTATTTCCTCCTTATATCCACCATTAAAATTTGGATACCTTTTCATCATAATTTTTGAATAATGGTCAAGTATATTTTGGCATTGCCCGCTATTGTGAAGATGAGCATCCCAAATAACTCTCCCCTGATTATCTACAAGCTTTAGTATCATACCATTTTCTAATGCAGATACACCTATGCTTTCAATGGATTTTACGTCCCATTTTCCGTCTTTATATTCCTCTTTAACTGAATTCAAAATCTCTATTGTTTTATTATTTATGTTATTGATAATATAATCCCTAAACTGCCTTTCCAAAATATAATTAGTTAATATAATAATAAGAAGAATACTAAAAATGCTAAGCATTAGATGAGACAAAGTTAATTGCCTTTTTAAGCTTTTTTTCATTCTATTCACCACCAAATTTGTAACCTAATCCTCTTATCGTTTTTATATATTTGGGGTATTTAGGGTCCTCCTTTAACTTGTGCCTTAAATTCTTTATATGGGTATCTATTGATCTATCGTATCCGTCATAATCCATTCCAAACACGTTGTTTATAAGCTCCTCCCTTGTAAAAACCTTTTTTGCATTTTTTGCCATATTAATTAGTATCTTAAATTCTGTTGGTGTCAAATCTATTTCCTCCCCATTTAATTTAACTCTGCGTCCTTCACAGTCTATTTCCAAACCTTCATAAATTATTAAGGGTAAAACCTCATCCTTTGACCTTTTAATAAGTGCCTTTACCCTTGCAACAACTTCCTTGGGGCTAAAGGGTTTTGTTACATAATCATCTGCTCCAATATCAAATCCCTTTAAAATGTCCTCTTCCATAGACTTTGCTGTAAGCATTAATATAGGAACTTTTGATTCTTTTCTTATCCTTTTGCAAACCTCCTCCCCTGTAAGATCAGGGAGCATAAGGTCAAGTATTATTATATCAGGCTGTTTTTCTAAGTAAGCCTGTAACCCTTTAAGTCCTGAAGCTTCTGTAAATACAATATATCCTTCCTTTTTTAAATAAGCCTCTAAAACATCGACTATTTTATATTCGTCTTCAATTATAAGCACCTTGTTCATGTGCCCACCTCCTAAATTTATATTAACCTAATTTTATGAACTTTTGTTGAAGATTCTTCATAAAAAACACACAAAAATTTATTAATATGTTTTTGGAGGTGGTAAGATGGGATAAGAATCCATAGAATCAAAGTCAACGATATGACGTGTTCCTCATGTGAAAGGAAGATAGAAAATGAAATAAGAAAACTTGATGGAATCACTTTTGTTAAGGCAAGCTATAAAATGGGAGATGTTACTGTCGAGTTTGATGACTCACTATGTAATCTTGAAAAGGTTAAAATTGCTATCAAAAAGGCTGGTTACAGCGTTGAAGTCGATAACGTAGAAAAAATTTTAGAACTTGTTGTATTAATCTTAATCATGGTTCTTTTATACAGGCTTTCCAATATGTTTAATATAACCTCCGCCCTTGAAGGGGAGGTAACATATTTAATCCTATTCATTATTGGAATATTTACATCCCTCCATTGCGTAGGAATGTGCGGAGGAATAATGCTAAGCCAAACCTTCAATTTCCAAGGAAATAGTAAGTTTTCAAGGTTTACCCCAGCAATTTTATACAATTTAGGTAGAGTCATTTCATATACAATACTGGGTGGGATAATAGGAGCTGTTGGTTCTATTTTTAGTCTAAGTCCTTATGCAAAGGCGTTTATAATGGCTTTAGCTGGCATCTTCATGATAATTATGGGGTTAAATTTTTTCGGGATAAAATTTTTAAGAGGGATATTATCGCCTGTCCACATTAAAGGAATCAAAGGTGGCAAAACCCCATTTATTGTTGGTTTATTAAATGGATTTATGCCCTGCGGTCCCCTTCAAGCTATGCAGCTTTATGCCCTTTCAACAGGAAGTTTTATAAAGGGTGCACTGTCAATGTTTGTTTTCTCCTTAGGAACCATTCCTATTATGTTAACTTTAGGCATTATATCCTCCTTAATTAACAAAAACTCCTCCCAGAAAATGTTTAAATACAGCGGTATTTTTGTGATGGTTTTAGGATTTATAATGCTATCAAGAAGTTTTGCCCTTGCTGGAATTAATATAAACCCATTAAAATATACTGCGCCAAACACTAAAGCTTCAGTCTCACAGTTCGAAAATGATGTCCAGGTAATAAGAATGGATGCCACATATAGCGGATATAATCCTAATGTTTTCATAGTTCAAAAGGGGATCCCTGTAAAATTTATAATCAACGGAAAAGAATTAACATCCTGCAACAATGCAATAGTTATACCCTCTTTAGGAATTGAAAGGGAGCTTACAAAGGGTGAAAACATAATTGAATTTACCCCACAAGAAGAAGGGGATATTGTATTTAGCTGCTGGATGGGGATGTTAAATGGAGTGATAAAAGTTGTAGATGACGTTTCATCAGTAAATCCTTCTGATGTTGTAATTCCAAATCAATTTGGCGGCGGCTGATGTTCAAACTAATGGCTTGGAAAGCCATAAAAAATGCGGCATAGCGCCGCTATTTTTTATAAATTATTTCTTTTTTCCTAAAGTATTCTTCCTCTGAGATTTCACCATTTGCAAGTTTTTTATTTAGTATCTCTAACACATCGTCTTTATTAGGCTTAAATTCAGGTCTTTTTAATATGAAATAAATGCCTATTATTAAAACAAGCACTAAGGCCATCATCATAAAAAACATGAAAAATGGATAACTTCCACCAAGTCCATATCCAAATAATCCTCTACAAAATCCTCCAAACATTTAATCACTTCCTTTCATCTATTAGAATAAATGCTACAACACCAATCAATATTAAGAATATCAAAATCATAAATTTCACCTCTTGATGGTATTGTAGCAAGCATATGTGGAGAAATTATGTAGTTTTTATTCATTTATTATTTTCAAATAAAATTTTCTAAGTCGCGGTCCATCAAATTCGCAAAAATATATCCCCTGCCATGTGCCAAGCTTTAGGTTTCCGTTTTCTATTATAACAGTTACTGAAGAACCAATAAGTGATGCTTTTATATGGGCATCAGAGTTTCCCTCAATATGCCTAAATTTTTTAAGGTTTGGAACGATTTCATTAAGGCCATTTATCATATCGATTGTAACATCTGGATCTGTATTTTCATTTATAGTAACCCCTGCTGTAGTATGGGGAACAAAAATTATTGCTATTCCATTTTTAACTCCAGATTCTTTAACTGCTCCTTTTATATAGGAAGTAATGTTTATAAATTCCTCCCTTTTGTTAGTTTTAACATTAAATTCCATAGTTATCCTCCTTGTAAATATTTTTTTGTAAAATATAATAATATTATAGAAGCATAAAAATCAAATCATTAACAAAAAATTAATACTTTTTCCACCTTTTCTTCAATTTATAATTTTAATATAAGGCTTGGAGGTGGGAGCATGAGGAAAAATTTTAAGATTATATTTACTACTGCATTAATTTCTTCTTTATTAACAACAAGTATTATGGGTTCTATATTTTATTTTGGATTTTACAATAAAACTAATAAAAATTATACACCCTATCAACCTATTAGCACAAATTATACCCTTACAACATCCCAAAACATAACAAATACCAATACAGGCCTTACTATTCCTCAAATAGTAAAAAAGGTTTCCCCATCTATTGTGGCAATTAGAATGTCCATAACAATTCCAAATAGAATAAATCAAGTAATGTCACAGAATAAATCCGAAGGTTCAGGAATAATTTTTGATAAGAATGGATATATAATGACAAACTACCACGTTGTAGAATACGCAGACCCTAAAAATTCTTATAGTAAGTATACTACATTAGAGGTGTTTTTACCAGATGGAAGACAGGCTAAAGGTAAGTTTATAGGTGGAGATAGGAAAACTGATCTTGCAGTAATAAAGGTAGACCTTAGTGATCTTCCTGTTGCTGAACTTGGGGATTCAAGTAGCATTGAAGTTGGAGAGCTTGCAGTTGCAATAGGAAATCCCTTAGGTCTTGATTTTGCAGGTTCAGTAACAGCAGGTATTATAAGCGCTGTAAACAGAAAAGTCCAAATAGATGATAGAACATTAAACTTGATTCAAACCGATGCCGCAATAAATCCTGGAAATAGTGGTGGTGCGCTAGTAAACTCAAAGGGACAAGTAATTGGAATTAATACTGTAAAAATATCCTCAACAGGCCTTGAAGGCTTAGGCTTTGCAATACCTATTAACGACGCAAAACCAATAATAGATCAGCTTGTTATGTTTGGATACGTAAAAGGAAGACCATTTATAGGAATATCCGGAAGAGAAATTACTGAAACTATTGCAAAAATGTATAATATTCCGCAGGGTGTCTATATTATAGGCGTAACTCCTAATACGGGTGCATATAAGGCAGGAATACAAGCAGGCGATATTTTAATAAAGCTTGCAGGGCAAGAAATTAAAAGCCTTAAGGATGTAGATGCTGTAAAATCTAGATATAAAGCTGGGGATACAGTTGATGCAGTAATATATAGAAATGGGAAAAAGATAGCTTTAAAACTTACCTTCAGTGAAGAAAAATAAGAAAGAGGGGATTTCCCCTCTTTTAATTTATACTTCAGGTAAATTTTCTACATCGTCAAACCTGTTTGAGCCTAAAACTGAATGTATTGCTGGATGTCCATATTCATCAACGCCTAAAATAGCACCTTTTATTTTTCCTTCTTTAACCATTTGGGCAGCTTCGCTTTGACTTACTATCTCTCCACTGTTTAGCTCATAAGATATAATTTTGCCTTCATTATCCCTTAAAACTTTAACAATCTTTAACATATTATCCCTCCTAAGCCTTAATAAATGGCTTTAATTTTATTATTCCCTATAATTTTTATTTGACAGCATAAAAATACTTTGCAAAAATGGTAATAGGTAGTAATTTAAAAGGTTTCTAAGGAAATTAATATTCTCCTAAATCTTTAGACAAACTTTTTATCTTATTTAAAACCCTATTTTTTTCTTGCCCGTTCAATATCTTTGGACAATAATCATTTATATTTTTTGTTGACGATATAGAGCAAGGAATAATATTTATCTCAGTTCCCAAAGTTTTATTTTGGGAACTAAATTTTATTTTTATATTTAAAATGACAGTATCAAAATCCCTTGGCTTTCTATTTCCTCCATAGCAAAAATTTCCTAAGCTATAAGCAATGTATTTGCCTTTATAATTTTCAATTCCTTGAAGAACATGGGGATGATGTCCTAATATTAAATCAACACCATTATCGATTAAAAAATGGGCTATCTCCCTTTGAATTTTATTAGGAAAATATTCATTTTCTTCGCCCCAATGAAAGGTAACTATCAAATAATCGCAGTTTTTTCTTACTTTTTGAACTTCCTTTAATAAATAAGCTTTATAACTTTTAACGTTTAATTTTTCTAAACCAAACAATTTATAACCTAATATTCCTATTTTTATTCCCTTTACATTTTTGATTAAAATTCTTCCATTGCCATACCAATCTAAGCCATTTGACTTTAGAGCAGCCAATGTATCCTCGTATCCCTTTTTCCCATAGTCATAGATATGATTATTGGAAAGATTAACAACATCAACATACCCTTCCTTTAATATTTTTGCGTATTCCTTTTTGCCTTTAAAATTGTAGCTAATCGAAGCATTCTTTATCTTTAAATCCTTTGAATTTGTAAGGGGTCCTTCAAGGTTGGCAATTGTCAAGTCATCCTTTTTAAATAATCCTCTAACATTTTTAAAAAAATAAGAGTAATCCTTCTTTGTATCAAATATATAATCAAAACTATACTTATAGTCCTGACCATAATAATTACCAAGAGTGCAATCGCCAATGGCATTTATATTGATTTCTTTAATATCTTCAAATCCTAAAAACAAAAAAATAATTAATGATATAATAATTCTTTTCATAATTACCACCTTTTTTATATTGCATTTTCTTTAAATATATTATATAATACTTTTGCATTCCCCCCAGGGGTATAATTTTGTAGGAGGTGTGTTTTATGAAAAAAGCTTACGTTGATCCTAATATATGCGATAGATCACCATTCTGTCCTGCAAAAAGGGTTTGTCCAGTTGGAGCAATAACACAAGAGGTAAAAGGCTTTTTTGGTGCATCAACACCAAAGGTAGACCCAAACAAATGTGTTGGTTGTGGAAAATGTGTGCAAGTATGTCCACATAGAGCTATAAAAATGGCTTAATGCTGCCCAAAGGCAGCCTTTTTTATTTCTATTGAAAAATTATTTTATTTGCATTATAAATTTACTTAGGGAGGTGTTATATATGATAAAAATAATAAAAAGAAAAATGAGTCTTGAAGAAGCAAAAAAACTTGGGATTGACACATGGGGAAGATGGAGCTGCGATGTTTCAACATTTGATTGGGAATATGATGAAACTGAAACCTGCTACATATTTGAAGGAGAAGTTATCGTTAAAACAGACTATGAAGAAGTTCATATCGATGAAAACACCCTAGTGACTTTCCCAAAAGGGCTTAAATGCACTTGGATTGTAAAAAGACCTATCAAAAAGGCATATACCTTCGAATTTATTCAATAAATTTTTTCTTCTTCTATATATTTCTTTAATTCAGATATTATAAATTCCCTTAAATTTTCTTCATCATCGTAACTTACATATCCTTCTTTGTTAACAAATTTATAGGAAAATATTTTAGAATAAGGATTTAATTTCCTTATTCTTTTTATATGTTCTTTACTCATTCTAAAGGCACCAACATTAATATCCCTAATGAGATTTTTATCAAGTTCCTTAAAGACTTTTTCAATAAAATCTTTATAAATCTTCTCAAAGTTCCTAACCTTTATAATAGGTTCAATAGAAAGTCTAACCCTTAACCCCTTTGATTGAGCAGCTTTTATATCCTTAAGCCTTAGATCTAAAGATGGCGTTTTATTTTCATAGAACTTGATTACATCATCAGGCAAAAGTGTCCAAGCCAAAATTACATTTTCAGGTATATCAAGTTTAGCTATAAAATTAAAGTTTGAACTTTTAGTCCTTATCTCAAACAGGACATTTTTATTCTTTTTGGCATAATCAATATAATCATTACAAAAACCCGTTAAACCTTCAAAGGCTAAAATGTCAGAATCATAGGAAAGTGCTACATAAATTTTTTTATCCTTAGTTTCTTCATCAATTGCCCTAAAAAAATCTTCAATATTGACAAAAATAACAATATTCGATGAGTTATATAGTCCCCTTAAATAGCAATACTCACAATCATAAATGCAATTTAAAATATTTGATGTATAAAAGAAATGTTTATATCCAAAGTTTTCACAAAGTTCAGAGCCCTTGTATAAGAATTCATCTCTTTTTTTAGCTAAAATTAACTTTTGACTCTTCTTTTGAAGCAAAAAATCCTGCTTGGGCCTGTTAAATACATCTTTATAATTATCTATAACTATAACCTGCCCATTTACAACTTTTCTTAAAATATCAGTAGTTTTTTCATATTCAAAAACATCCCTTTCAACATATATATGAGAAAAACTATTTAGATAAAGTTCTGATGATTTCATTATAATATTTCTTCCCTTCGTTTTTTGTTTTTACTTTAATTTGTAAAAAAGGTTCTAAAATATTAATGTCCTCTCCCCTAATTTTAAAGGAAATATATTGCTTTATAAGTTCGTTTTTTTGAAATTCCGTTAGATTCAAATTCTGTGAAATCCCTTGTAAAATTGTCTCATCCTTGTCATCCAAAAATTTTTCCCTTTTATTTGCATTATAAAGCTTTACAATAAAATCCTCAATCTTTTCTATATTGTCCTTAATAACATCATACACAAAGTCATGATTTAGTCTTTTTCCATCAAGATTGTCAGAAACAATTTTAATAACTTGAAGCTTATGGGGAGGTAGGAACTTACTTAAGGCTTCGAAAAAAGCACTACCCTCCATATCGCATAAGTCCTCCACCATATCTTTTATAACTATCTTAGAAAAAGTCTCGAGAGTTCCTTCATCAAAGGAGTGTTTTATTAATATATCAGGGTAAAAGCTTCTTCCTGTATCATTATCCTCAATCTTGTTTATTAAAACTGCCTCCCTTATTTTTCTTTTTAAACTTCCAGCAATTCCTATGTTAACAAAGGCTTCACATTCTAAATTGTTTTTTGTAATAAAATAAACTGCAGATGCTGCTGCATTTATTTTACCGTATCCGGATACAATAAGTTTTATATTATCCCCCTCAAAAACTTCAAAATAATTTTCCTTCATATTTTTAGAAAGCCTGAACTTTTCAATTAAAGGCTTAGCCTCGGAATATAGTGCACACTGGATTAAAATCATTATCATCACCTAAATTTATTTATATCAATATTGCAGGATTAAGTCAACAAAATAAGGCACCTTAAAAGTGCCTTATTTTAATTCAATTTTATTAATTTCTTCGAAGGTATTAATGTCGCTTGCCTTTATATACTTATCTGAAATGGTATATATTACGTCGTTTATATATATCATTCTGTGAATTGCCTCATTATAATCAAATCCAATATATTTATCATCACCAAATTTTGTTATATGTGTAATTTTGCCCTTCAGATTTAATCCTTTTTCTACATCTACACCAAATATATATACCCCTTGAAAACTAAACTTTCCATAATCAAAAGGTTTATCTAAATTTGCAGTTTCAAATATAGTAACTGGGAAGGCAAAAATGTTCTTTTCCTTTGAGAAAAGTAGTGCCTTATGATTATATAAAAGCTCTGAATAGCTTCCCCTTCCTCCTATTATAATTGTATCCTGTTCCTTCGGATTTTCAAAATCCGTAATATCAAATAAAGATAATTTTAATCCACTTTCTATAGTTGTAGTAAAAGGCTTGCCATCATATCCCGTAATCTCTACATCCTTTGTGTTTACTCCAAAGCCTATTATATGATTTTCATCATAGGGATGTAGATAGGTGCTGAATCCAGGTATTTTAAGGTATCCTAATACTTTAGGTTCTTTGGGATTAGACGCATCAATTACAAATAATGGATCAATATTTTTATAGGTTACCAAATATACCTTATCTTTTAAAAACCTTGCTGATTTAATATTTTCACCTTCAGCTAAGCCTTCAAGCTTTCCGACAAGATTCATATTCTCATCAAGGATATATAAATTATTAGATGTATCCCCACCTATAACGTTTGAAAAACTAGTGGTAGCTACTCTGAAATAACCATCGTATTCATCCATGGAAAATTGATTTAAAAGCATGCCTTGAATCTTTGCACTATTTGTATACCTTACTCCATCCTTAATATTAAACTTGTAAATTATAGTGTTGTTATTTTGATAACTATATTCGCTTACTGCAACATAAATATTATTTAATGAAGCATAGACATTTTGACCTGAACCTAAATATGTCTGAATGTCTGCCTTATCATCCTTTAATATATCAAATGAAGAAAGCAAAATATAATTAGGTTCAACATATCCAGGGAAATATTTTATGTCCTTAAAGTCTATTTCATTTTCTCTACCTGCTCTATATACGCTATCCTTATACATAGGTTTTATATCTTGATTAGCCCTGTAATCATAAAGATATTTATTTGTTATCATATAAAACTTAGAATTAATCATCCTAGATGTTAGATAATCACCATCAACCTCTATAGTTCTTTTAATCTTAATATTCTTTTTGTTGCTTATATCATAAACTAAAACTTTTGTAACTGGTTTTGTAATAACTATTGGCCTAATTACGTTTTTAATTATTTTTCCGCCTTCTACTGGGCTTCCTTCTTTTCTTATATTAACATATTTTCTACCAATCACTACCAAATTGTTTTTATAGACATATAAATCGTTAGGATAAAATGCACCAAGGTCATACTTAATTTGACTTACGACTTGCATTTCCTCAGCGGGATAAGCTTTAACTATCAACAATCTTTCATTGTTGACTTGATAAATGTATTCACCATCTGTTTTTACAATATCAGACTCATCAACGCCATCTACTTGAACATTTGTGTTAGAATAGTCAGCAGCAGCTGTTTTTAATGCCCTTTCATCCGTCGTGAAGGTTAGCTTATAGAAGGGTTTTATTTTTTCAGATTTCTCTAATAGTTTAATAAAATTTTCATAGCTACCTACTGATGGCAATGAGGGACTATTTTGAGCTGCCAGCTTTACTTTAATATCTTTATATGTTGCATTGGCAAAAACTACTATAGGAAAAAGCAAAATTATAATCATTATTGTTAAAAAGTTTCTTAATCTTATGGGGAGCCTCATTTTTTTCACCTCTTTATTCCTTCTTCACTAAATTAGACAGCATTTTTTAAATTTTGTTCCATTATTTGGTCAAGTTTTAAGTAAATTGTATTTCTATTTCATCCCCATCATATATTTTATCCGTATAGGATGCCTGCCTTCCATTAAGAAGAAGTTTAACATTCTTTACACTTTTTATATCAAAATCTATGTAATTAAAAACATCTATAAATATATAACCATCCTCTTTATTTTCTAACTTTATTTCTTTACCGTTTACTTTAACTTTAATAAAGTTTTCTTTATCTATTATTGTTACCTCATCTCCATCTTTTATTTCATAATTTAAATCAACCAATTTTGAATTTACATAGGCAACTTGACCATCCTTTATAAATTCTTTTATAAAAGCCTTCGCATCCTTCCCATCTACTGCTTCTTTTACGATAATTTCATCCCCATCTTTAACCTCTGCCATTATGTTGGATAGTTCACCATTCAACAATATTAATCCTTGAGTTGGATTTTCCCCATATATTTTCTTTTGCTCCCCATTTAACTTAAAGCTTAAACTTTTTCCGCTTCTTCCAAACAATTTTAAAGAACTTAATCCTACCTGAGCTAAACAATCCGAAATCTTCATTTTTCTTCCACCATAAAGTTTCACCTCTTTGCCATTAACTTTAACTTCAATAAAAGTATTTACATTAGTTGAAGTTAAAGCAATACCTATCGGAGTTATTCCCTCAGGGCCAAGCTTTTTTGTGCTCATGTTAATAATTCCCTTAACAGCTTCAAGGCCTTTAACTACTACCCTTTCCTTTGGAAGATTTAATTGTTGGGATATACATTCTGATATACCGTCTATTTTACTGCCTCCTCCTACTAAAAAGACAGCATTAGGGGATTTCCCATTTAAGTCAATTATTTTTTCACAAATCAACATTCCCATCCTTTTTAGAGCATCTCTTATTGCTTCCTGCAGCTCTTCCTTCTTTATTATCTTTTTATTTCCCAAAACATCTATATATTTTATCTCCTTTTTCCTTGTCCCCATTTCCATCTTAATTTTTTCAGCCGTATTAAAATCTACCACCAAATAATGGCATATAGCCTCCGTAATCTCATCCCCTGCAAAGGGAACCATACCAAATCCAACTACGGTTCCATCCTTTGTAATTGCAATATCGGATGTTCCAGCTCCAATATCCACAAGGGCTAGATTTAAAAGCCTCAGATCCTTAGGTATTATTGCGTTCATTGCGGCAATGGGTTCTAATGTTAGGTTCTCAACCGTCATATTACATCTATTTATAACTTCGTATAATCCATCGACAACTGACCTTGGTAGAAAACTTGCAAGGACTTCAACAGAAATTTTATTGGCTTTATGACCCTCTAAAGACATAATAATATAATCATTTAGATAATAGTTCACGACGGTATAGCCTACGCAATAGAATTCTTCATCAGAATTATCCTTCTCCATCATATTATAGGCACCCTGAAGGGCCTCCATCTCAATTTGGCCTATAATATGCATATCAATGAAGGTATTAGTTTCAAAGTATTTATCCAATTTATACTTACATGTTTTAAGGGTTCTACCTGCTGCTGCAATCGAAACCCTTTCAATCTTTATGTTCAACCTTTCTTCTAATTTATTTTTAACTTTTAAAACAACTTCAGAAACTGCTGCAATATCGTGGACTTGTCCATCAAACATGGACCTTTTTTTGTGTTCTTCTATTTCTATATCTTTTATTATCCTTTTCCCATCTTCAACATAATAAGCAACTCCTATAACAGTTCTTGTCCCTATGTCTATTGCAAATTTTAAATCTTCCACAAAACCACCCTACCTCTTTAATAGTTTTTCATAAATATTCTTCCACATTATAGGCACACTAAGTCCACTGCTTTCAAATTCGTTTATTATATCAAGATTAAATTTTTCAATTGAAATATTCTTGTATTCTGAAAACATTAGAATTAGAAAATCATTAAATTCTTCAACCTTATTTTCCTCACCATAAAGCCTGTATTTAGGTTCAATATAAAAGTAAAAATAAACTAAAAAAGTAAGCAATACATGATAGCCAGCCTCTTTGTTTTCCTCGTAGAATTTAAAAATATTATTTGTATAAAACTTATAAAACTCCAATTCATCCTCTGGGTTATAAAAGTAAATTATGGACTTATGGTCTTCCACATCCTCTATTAATCTTAAAATATTAGGTAATATCCATAAAAGAAAGTTCTTATATTTATCTCCTGTAAGAAAGTTTATCCTACCAAAACTTTTTATCAAATCATTTATTTTTGTCCTCGCATCTTTGCCTTCCTCTAAAAATATACCAAGATCAAGTAAAGAAGTAACATCTGGGCTAGTGTTTATTTTTCTTATTCTTTTAATTAACTTTATCCATTTAACAATATCCTTTACTTCGTTTATATCTTTAAAATCATAATGTTTTTCAAAGAACTCAATAAGCATCCTCGTTGCATCATCGCTAAGCAGTAATTTTTCATTTATTACCCTATTTATTATTTTTATTACTTCCCTTGATGCATTTTCATCATTTAATTCTAACAAATAATCCTTTAAAATTTTTTCAAAATATTCTCTATAAAAATCATCGAACTTTTCTAAAACATTTTCAGTATAAAATTCAAAAAACTTCACTTTGTCTTCCACATTTTCAAGCCTTAATTTAAATTCTTCATATAATACTTCAGAATTTTTGTTTTTTATTTCCCTTCTTAACTGGTAGGATATAAATTCATCCTTTTGATCTATAATTGAAATTAAAATTCCAATGAGAGCAGCTTGTTTTAATTCATTCTCAGACTTGTCGAATAAAATAATAAATAAATTGCTAAAAAACTCCGGACTATTTGATACCAAATTTAATAAAGACTTGCTCTTATCTATATCCTCAAATATTACATTTAAAGATTTTTCTATTAAACTTCTTATCCCTTCATTTTTTAAAGCCTTTTCAAAGGTATAATCAAGTTCAAGTAGAGATTTAATTGTAATGTATAAATAAAAGTAGTGAATTTTTGAATCTTCGATTTTATTTAAAATTGCATTGATAAATTCTATTCTTTCTTCCTTTAAGTTTGATTTGATAAAATAAAGTCCTTTATCCTTTATAATATTAAACAATTCATCAACTTTATCGATAAAAGAATTTAAGTCTATATCCTTTAATATCATCTCATCTAAAAGAAATGTTATTAGCTCTTGGCTTCTTTGAATTACAAATAAATTATCAGAATCTAAATTCTTTATTAAAAACTTTAGCATTACATCACAATCATAAACATTAAGCTTTGTTATTAATACTTCAAAATTTTTTTCTAATGACTTAAAGATTTCAAATATATTTTCATCAGGTAAATTAAAGGAAAATCCTATAATTCTAATTAGAATTTCCCTATCTATTTCCTTTGCATCCATTCCTATCATCTTGTATAACCAATATAGATTATCTATATCAGGGCCAATTTTTTTAAGTTCAAATTGTTCTAAAAAACTATGAAAATCAAATAGATAATTTATATTAATGGTATATGCCAGTTCAATCAAGTTAGTAACCTCATATCCCCTGCCTTTTAAAATTTTACCTTCGTTTAAATTAATAGCATTTGAAGTGTTTATTCCCTTCACAAATTTTATATCAACCTCTTTAGGGAAAGCCTCATCTGTTGTAAAATATATATCCTTTGCAAATTTTACTGGAAAAGCATGATATAACGCTACTAACAAAGTTTTATAATCGTCAAATATTATATTAACCTTTTCTCCATCTATCAGTTTGGAAATTAAAATGTAAATCCCTCTATTCTCCGAAATAGTTTTCAAAGCCTCAAGATTAAACTCATTTAAAGTTATATCCGCATATTGAGAATATTCTATTTTGCAATCAAAAAGTTTAAAGGGATAAAAGTCTATATCGTCAAATAAAAGGCATTCTACGGTATAATCGTTGCTACTTCCTTCCTTAGAAAAGGCTCTTGCAAAGCAGTATTTGCTATTATTAAGTTTAAAATAATAAAAATATTCAAAGGGTTTATTTATATCCCTTTTAAATATTTTCTCAAGTTCATCTATATGTTCCTTTGCTCCCTCAGAATATTCTACTGCTTTAAACCTATTTAAAATAAATTTCTTTTGATATTTTAAAATAGCATAGTCGGCCCTCATCATAATCCCCCTTTATTTACATTTTATCCTTTAATAAAGTTAAATTCAAATAAAAAAGGCCCAAAAATTTGGACCTTTACCACTTATTATAATGTATTTTTTGAGGATCAAACCTATCAACTTCCTGCATTTCCTGAGCAGGATATCCTACAGCTACTATGGATAATGGGATTACATTTGATGGAATACCGAAGATATTGGATATATCCTTAACCCTTGTATCATCTGGATATACTCCAATCCAAACAGTTCCAAGCCCCTTATCCGTTGCTTCAAGCAGGATATTCTGAGTTGCAGCTGAACAATCCTGAACCCAAAAACCCTTATACTTTTCTTTATTTAAGTCGCCACAAACTACTATAGCAACAGGAGCTTCATAGAGCATTTTAGCATATGGATGAACATCTGCAATTCTTTTTAAAACATTTTTATCATCAACAACTATAAACTCCCACGGCTGTTCATTTCCTGCCGACGGTGCTGCCATAGCTGCCCTTAAAAGGTCATCTATATCCTCTTTAGCAACAGGTTTATCAAGATATTTTCTTATGCTTCTTCTTTTAAAAATTTCATGCATATAATCACCCCTTCATTTTCTTCTGTATATTATTTTCCCTTTTAAAATTAATTTTTATTAAAATAATTCAAACCCGCTTTTTTTAACTCCAAATTTAATTGGGTTGCCTTTTATTTGGTAATAGCCTATTTTATCATTTAAAGATAAAACCATTCTATGATCATGCCTTTTATTTGCCTCGATTATCCATATATTATAATCCTCATCTACTATAACGTCTATCCCTACATCGCAAAAATTTCCGATAGTATCCATAAGATTGCATACCTTTTTGCACTCCTCTTCTATAGCCTTTTTTATTCTAAATACTTTATCATACCCTAACCCCAACTTATCAACAAAAAATTCTTCAAATTTTAATGTATATCCGTACCTTTGATAGTTTGAACAAATTCCGTCTCTTTTTCCAAGGCAAACTATCATAGACACTAACTTCCATTTTAAAGTATCATCCTTCTGCATTATAACTCTTATATCTGAACACCTGTTTTCGTCCTTAATAGGTTTCACAGCTCTTTGAATAAGGTAACCTTTCAAATTTAATGTCTTCATCAAATCATCTAGACTTTTATATGAAGAATATGATCTGTCAAATTTACCCTTTAACATATATTCTTCCTGCGATTTTATTATTTTATATATATCAATCCCCATACTTCCGTTTTGCTTTTTTAAAAACACTTCTTTATACTGATTTAACATGAATTGTAAATTTTCTTTGTTATAAATTTTTGTCTCAGGCGTATTTACTTTATCTTTAATTAAGTTATAGAATTCCCATTTATCAAAGTAATATGAATTATAAAGTAAAGTATTATTTAATAAATATTCCCTTTGTTTTTCATTTAATCCTATTCTCCTAAATACAAAGTAGGGCAGAGGCAAAGTATCATAAATAAAATTATTATCACTAAAGGGATTAAAATAAAATCCCGTAACAGTCCCCCTTTTAAAATCTATTCCATCTAGAGCAAATAAAAAAACTACTCCATAAAATCTACTATAAAGTAAAAAATATGAAATATAATCATCTAGATTATTCTTCAATGTTTCTGTCCTTTTGTCTACTAAAATTCCTATCAATGGACCTATTTTTATAGAGTCTCCAATAATAATTTGATATAATAATTTTTCTTTAATTAAAAGTTCCTCCTTCAAAGATTTAGGAAAAATTATTTTATTTTTTAATCCTTTACCCCATCTTAATTTTACTTTAACATTTTTACTGCCGAAATATATATTTTTTTCGATAGAGTCAATTTTAAAGGGTAATAAAGCATATATATCCTCATTGAATTCTATTCTATAAATCATCTAACCATCCCCAAAACCTGATAGATAATTCAAATAATCCACTATATTAGCCTTTATATCATAATATAAAAGAGTATTTTGTGCATCTAAAGCAATGGTTGCATCCGGATCCCTCGAGTTTATTTCTATCAAAAAAACATTATGATATTTATCAACTCCAATATCTATCCCTAAATAACCCATATTATATCCCAAATTATCCAAGCAATCACAAATCCTCCTGCAAAAAATATCTATCTTTTCCTTGAGTAAAAAAGTATAAACATCCGAAAATCCCATGTTATTTATACAAAAGTCCTCAAACATATAAGCTCCTCCACCGCTTGAAACATTTGTTACAATACTGCCTTGTGGAGCCACCCTTACTACAATTCCATTTAAAATCCAAGTATTGCTTCTATCCTTTGTCATTATACATCTTAAATCTAAACTCCTACCTTCATATTGAATTAAATCTATACCCTGTTGAAGAATAAAATTTCCACTTTTAATATATTCATCGATTACATCTGCCTGATGGATATTTATTATTGCTATTTTATTTAATCCTTCTTCTCTAAATCTTAATTTAATATATCCTTCTTCCTTTGAAATTTTATATACCTTCCTTCCCTGAAGCCCTAAAATAGGCTTTGCATAAATTATTTTAAATTTATCTATCATTTCAAATAAATCACTAGGATTTTTATAAAGAATTGTATATGGGATGTGTGCTTTTAGATCTTCAAATTGCGATAATAACTTATATACCTCATATTTATTTAAAAAATGACTATTAAAATAACTTTTCCCTATAATGGATTGTAACATGTTTTTTTCAAACAAACTTAAACCAATCCTTCTATAAACAGATAAAGGGAATGGAAGTTCTGCCTCCTCAAATTTATTTTTTTCTGGATTAAAATAATATCCCCTAACGAAAGAATCCTTTATTTTATCTAAGGAAAAGACTATTAATAAACCCTTGGTGCAATTTATTGCAAATCTTTCCATCCTACTTAAATATTTTAAAGTTAATGCGGAAAAATTCCTTTTTGCAAGTATTCCTACAACCGGTCCTAAAATAATCATTTCACTGTTTATTATCTTAAAATCATAATCGACTTCCTTTATCTTTAATAAATCTGCTAAATCTTGACTTATAGCTAATTCTTCTTTTGTGCTTTTTATAATAGCCCTTGATGTTAACTTACCATGGCAAATTTTAATTTCTTCATTTAAATTGTATTTTTCTTGAATTTCTTCAGGAAAATAAATACAGCCCTTATTTTGAATAATTTTAAGTTTCATCTAATCACCTTCAAATTCGGTTAATGATTTTGCATAAAGAAGTGGATTATATCTAATATTTAAATATGTCAAATAATCCATCTGCTTAAATCCTTTAAAGCTTGGGAAAACATTAACCTCTATAACCCAGAAATTATCTTCTTCATCTAAAGCAACATCTATCCCAAATTCCCCAAAAATTTCACCCATAGTATCTAAATAACTACATAAATTTTTGCAAAAATCGATTAAGTTTCTCTTTTCCTCCTCAGCTCTATCGTTAAATAAACTTTTGTAAACGCTATCTATACTATGGGCAGTAGCTCCTTTTGAGATATTTGTTACCATGGTATTTATCTTGGCTACCCTGCATTCAATCCCGGAACAGTCCCATGCTTTGTTCTCACCCTTTTGCATTACAATTCTAATATCAAAAAAACAGTCTTTATATTTTTTAAGCTTAATATATTGTTGAACTAAATATTTATCGCTTAACAATTTGTTTTCCTTTAAAAAGTTCATAAAAACATTTTTTTCTATTTTAAGTATGCTATCTTCCTTTTTTCTATAATCATATATTTTTACTTTATCTCCTTCCCTTTCAGCTATTAATATACCTCTTCCTCTTGAAAGATCTATAGGTTTAAAAATTACCTTTTCAAATCCCTCCAACATAAAAATTACATTTTCTTCATTAGATATTTTTGTTAAAGGTAAATATCTTTTAAAATAATCGTCCTTTCTCAAAAACTCGTAAAGTTCATATTTATTAAATCTATGGGAATTAAACACCCTATCATTAAGTTCTAATCTCAATCTTTTAATAATTAAATTACTTGAATGAAAATTTCTTCTATATACGACATCAGGGAATGGAAAAACGCCATATTCCCATTTTAAATTATTAATGTTGTAATAAAGTCCATATATTTTTCTATTTTCCCAATCGACAGTGTTAGGTGAAAAGGCATATATTAATCCTCCAACCTTATCATATATCCCAAATCTATCTGAATATTTTTCCATATGAATAGGACTATATAAATTATTGTGGCTGCCAAGCAAAAATCCTATAACAGGCCCTATTATTATCGAATTTTCTTTAACTATTAATCTATATTTTAACGTTTCTTTAATTAATAATTTTTCCTTTAAGGAGGAACTTATTTTTATCTTTATAGGATTTTCGTAGGTAGAATTTAAGTTCTTCCCCATTATTCTTATAACCTTAGCAATCTCTCTATTCTTACCAAAATGGACTTGCATATAATTTTTTAGATTATCAAAGGGTAGATAAATTACCGACCTTCCATCATTAACAGTTTCAAAAACAACCCACATAATAAGCTCCCCTTTATTCTAATGCAAAGCTTAATTCAATAATATTTTTATATATTTCATTTTTTATCTTATCATTAAATAAGCTTATATCTGCTCCTCCCATTCTTAAAAAATATGGATTTTCGCCTAAATCAAATATAAAATCGAAATAAATCAAAAATAAATTTGGTAAAAATTTCTTAATATAGTCAAACATCTTGATGCTTAATACCTCAACTAATTGTGTAATATTTGATGATAAGTTATATTTTTCAAACAAGGGTATCTCATAAAGTATTAGGCTTTGTTTTTTATCTGATTGAAGGTATACTCTAATAATAAAAGGCTGATTATTCTTAATCAATTTAGGTGAATCTATAACTAAAAATCTTTTCTTTTTAAGAACCCTATTTAGACTATTTTTAAAACCTAATTTTGACACTTCTTCAATATTGTTTTCTTTATAAATCTCATAATATTCTCCAGACTTCTCAATATAAATAAAATTCTTTGTCCCTTTAATAGGAATAATTATATTATTTTTTATAAAATTCGCCTCTAATAAGATAGTATTTTTATCTTTGATCATATAACTCTTAATATAGGGCTTAAAAACTTCATTTGAATTTAATATCTCATAAATCATGTATTGATTAACATTATTGCTAGAATTGAACACTTTAATTTTTTCATCTTCAACTAAATTTCTTAGCTTTTTAATATTTAATCTATTATACTGGATTGAAAAATTAAAGATTATATCGGGTATTTTGAAATAGTCATATATTATAATATCTTTTTTAATTAATATTCCTTTTACATTGTTTTTTTCATAGTCTAAATCTTGTATATTAAAAATCAAAACTTCCTCATTCTTAACATTTTTTTCAACAAAATCTTTAAAAAAATCCATATCTGAATTATTACACAAAATTCCAATCAACTTTAAGCCTCCATAAACTTCCTTCTTAAATTAGCTTATGTAGGATATAATTACTTTGTGCTTATTCAAGATTAATATTATCTATTGCAGATATCTTTTATTATTTTCTTTACAGGTATTTCAATTAAAATATTTACCTTGTTACCCTTATTCTTTATTTTTAAGTCTCCCGAAATTAAATTTAATCTGTTTTTAATTGATTGCAAAACATAATAGCTAAGGCTATTTTTATTGTTTATAAAATCCTCAAAATTACCTATCCAATCAAACTTCAACATAAGAAAATAAATTTTCCCATATCTTTCATAAACATCAAGATATATAGAATAATTAAAATGAAACACCGCATAGAGAAGTTCTTGAACAATTTGCAATATTAAATTATTTATAGTTTCATTGAAATACCTCGTTTTCCCAATTATTTTGAAATTAATTAGGACCCTATTTTTTTCACTGTATTCCTTGAATATCTTTGCTAAGTTCTCATCTAATTCCCCATCATTTTTTATGGTAATCCCCATAAGCTTTATTAAAAGATCTATCTCATAGATTACTTTATCGATATAAGATATTTCTTCATCCCTTTCACCATATTTTGAATTCACCTTTAAACTTTCTTTTATATTTATTAAAGCCCTTTGAATATACTCATTTAAAATCAAGTTATTTTTTTGCCTTTCAAGCATATCATGCTCAAGCAAAAATATCCCATTGATCCTTGAATCCAACTTTATTTTTGCTTTATTTTTAAACTCGTTAATGGGTTTAAAGATATCCGGAATATAAACATGGGGATTTTCTTTATCGATGCCGATAAGATTGAGGAGTAATACCGAATCGCTCTTTAGACTATTTCTTATTATGCTATAATAATCATTATACATGCTTGCCCTTTTAATATCCTTTACTATTATCCTTTTATCCTTTTTCGAATGCTCCCTTGCTACTACTAAAGTATTATCGATAGAACCGATGTCAAAAATGTATATCTCATCAAAAAAACTAATATCATAATTTAAAATCGTATCTAACAACTTCTCATTATTTTTAGTTAAAATCGCTAAAGTTAGCTTAGGTTTCACCTTTGTAACTTTAAAATTATATTTTTTATAAAAACACACCCTAAAAAAAATCACAATTCCCAAAAGTATTAAAAGAGCATAAACATAAATATAATTCATATAGACCTCCAAAGGATTTGTTTTCTCATAAATAATTATTCTTATGCACCTCTTTGTATGCCTTAAAAATAAAGGGAACGCTAAAGCGTTCCCTTTATTTTATAATGATATTTTTATTCAGACCTGTCTTTATCTTAATGCATAATACTTCTCCGAATTTGTCCCTTGTCTTAAAATACCCTTCTCCTTCAAAGCTCAAAAGCTCTTCTAAATTATTTAATTTAGTAATGCTTATATCATTTACTTTAACTTCATTTAAATTATTCCTGTGTAGTCTAATCAAATAATATTTTAAATGTGGCACAAAACTTCCTTCTTTTTCTGATATATTTACTTCAACATAGTCTTTAGCATCTATAGCACCTATTCTTTGTTTAAAATATTCTCCCTTCTCATAGTTATATGTTTCTCCGTCATCATCGTAATAGTCAAAAAAGCTCCACTTATAATCCGGGAATATATCTAAATAAATATTCTCTATCTTCTTTTCCTCAACATAATTTACTACATCCTGCGTTGGAATTATGGCACCTTTTTTTATAAAAAGAGGAATATCTTCAAGGGTATCTAAATTTACTTTATATTTAATATTTTGTCCACCTTTATATACTGTTCCTTTAAAATAATCTATCCATTCCCCCTCAGGAAGATATATTTCCTTTTCTGTTTGCCCCTCCTCAACAACAGGAGACACTAAAAGATATTCCCCAAACATCCATGCATCCACATAGTTTATTACATTTTTATCCTTAGGATAATCAAATACCAAAGGTCTTACAAGGGGGAAGCCTTCATCATAAAGTTTTCTTTCGTAGGCATATATATACGGAATTAATTTATACCTTAATCTTATAGCTTCTCTACATAAATCCTCTGCTCTTTTGCCGAATACCCATGGCTGTCTTTGCTGATTTAAATCTCCATGCACCCTAAATATAGGTGTAAAGGCACTAAACTGAACCCATCTTATATATGTCTCCTCTGAAGGCTCCCCTCTAAATCCTCCAGTATCCATTCCCCACTTTACAGCTCCAATGTTCACTGAACTTAAAAGCCTTTCCCTTTGAGCTGCCATAGTATAAGAAGATGCATCTATATCCCCTGACCATATTCCGTAGGAATATCTTTGGGAACCTAAAAAGAAGTTTCTATTCAAAGACCATACCCTTTTGTTAGTGTAATCCCTTTGTCCTTCATATAGGGCCCTTTGCATATTTAAAAACTGGGTATTGTTAACCTCATCCGCCTCATCATTCCAATAGCCTATTATTCCTGAGTTAAAGGCCTCCTTTGTATTTTCAAAAAACCATTTTCTAACTTTCTCTTTAGAAAAGTCAAGGTCATTAACTAACTTCTTTGAAAAATAATCCTCATAGGGCTTCTTGTCAACAAAATATCCCTTCTCTAAAGCAAATTTACCTGATTTTGTATCAATATGAATCCTTGGTTTAAAGATACCTGCAAGTTTAATTCCTTTTTTTCTTAAAATTTCCGCTAACCTTCCACTTTGACCGTTTGGAAACTTATTTTGATTCCATCGAAATTCCCCTAATTCTTCTCCCCACGCCTTCCAATCAAAATCAAGGACAAATGCATCTATAGGAATTTCCTTTTTTCTGTATGTATCTATAGTCTCTATAAGCTCCCTTTCATCTATTCCCCACTCAGTATTCATAAATCCCATCGACCATTTAGGAAATAAAGGATATCTTCCGCTTATTTTAAACAAAGCCCTAAATATATCCTTAGGCTCCCCAAGGAAAACAAAATATTCAAAATCCCTTTTAGAATTACCTAAAAACTCAACATATTCATCGTTTATATCAAACCATGCCCCTTCTGAATCAGAATCAACTAAAATGCCATAACCAGAAGTTGACCATACAAAGGGCCCACCTGCATGTCCTTGTTTTCCTGCAATTGCATTTCCCCCACTGTTTCTTAATATTAGTTTAAAACTTGATTTTTGATCCACATTAAAACTATCTATTCCATAAAAGTTATCCCCTGCATTGTGGATAAATTTTACCTTGTCTTTATATGTATTTTTTTCATCTTCCTTTAATATCAATTTATTCTCATCATCAAATATGCTAATCATTCCTGTATCCTCGTTTATCTTTATCCTATAACCATTCAATTCTATATCCCCTGAATTAAATTCAAAATCTATCTTTGTAACTTGTGACTGAAAACCCTGAATTACCAATGTATCCTGGCTTTCTTCACCTTTAGGAAGATAATCAACTCTTATGATATTATCATCATAAAGTTCTATTATTTTAATATCCTCTCCCTTTTTAATAACTATCCGATTCCCTTCCTTAAATACTTTTATTGAACTTTTAGATCCCAACCTACTCCTTAGAAAAATAAAGGCTAATAAAATAATAAAAAAAACTAATAAAAATGCTGTCATCTCTTTTTTCATCATAATCCCCCTTATGCAAACGATTTCTCATACATTATAGCATATTTAAAGCTAATAAAAAAGTATACTTTTCCTTATAAAGATTTAAGGGTAGATACTTTTGTATCTACCCATCATTCTACATCTGTAGGCATATTTTCTTATTCTTGAAGTATCTTATTTTCCTTTTGATCTGCACAAACTTCCTTCAAATTTTGATAAAAATTTGCAAAGGATGCATTCATATATGGTTGTAACCATAAAAATCCGATACCAAGTGTGAGAACACATAAAAGAACCCAGCCTATGAAACTAAGATTAAGACAGAACAACTTCCATCTAAAGCCACGCATCATTTCTTTACTTTTCCTTATGGCCTCCATTGCGCCAATTTCAGGATTATCACTTATTATATAAAAAGCCATAGCATAATTGAAACCAGCGATAATTCCTGGAATTATAAAAAGCAATGTCCATAAAAAAATAAATATAGCAATAAGAAGTTGGGTTAAAAATGCCGTTTTAAAATTTTTAAAGCCGTCGAATAAATTTTCAAATTTAAATGGTTCTCTTCTTGCTAATTTTAAAAAACTTATAGCAAGCCCAAGGGCAAGTGGTCCA
Source organism: Caloramator sp. CAR-1 (assembly GCF_030546345.1). Taxonomy (NCBI): domain Bacteria; kingdom Bacillati; phylum Bacillota; class Clostridia; order Eubacteriales; family Clostridiaceae; genus Caloramator; species Caloramator sp. CAR-1. Next base: position 85,043 of record NZ_JAUONW010000008.1, on the reverse strand, counting down.
GAAATTATAATACCTAACAGCGGTCCAACATAAGGAATAAATCCAATAATACTTCCTACAAGTCCTGATATTAGACAAATTAATATTGCCACTCCCCAATTTCCCTTTAACTGCTCTCTTGCTGCAGCTTTTAGTTCAGAATTGCTTTTAATTAATGCTTGGTTGACTGCCATGAATAAATCCTCCTATTTAAAATTGTTAACTATTATTAACATAATAGTTATTTATAATTATATATATTATTTTAATGACGCACAAATTTTTTGTAATTTTTTAGAAATCCTTTTTATGCCAACAAAAAAGGCTGCTGAAGATCAGCAGCCTTTTTATGTATTATTCTTGAACTGGAGCTCCTACTGGACAAACATTAGCGCAGTTTCCACAATCTATGCAAGCTGATGCATCGATAACATAGATTGTATCTCCTTGGCTTATGCATGAAACAGGGCATTCAGCTGCACATGCTCCACAGTTTATGCAAGCATCTGTAATTTTGTATGCCATATTTTCACCCCCTATCACTTTTCAAATAGCCTTGAGCATAATTTTAAAGCCTTGAAATTACTAGCCCGCTATGGCTAAATTTTTTTTATCACTCACAAATATATTTCATAGGATTTCCTCCTTTTTTGTCGAATTATATTAATATAACAACATTCAATTTAACAACAAAAAGGAGGAAATCTCTATGTATCAACGTCAAGAAATTTTTAACATTATTGAATTTTTTACTTCTCAAAAACTTATCAATTTTTATACAACCCTCTTCGAAAATCTTGATTTATCTCCATTACCAGATAAGGTCCCCTCTAAATACGGCCCTACTGGGTTTTCTCGCCATGCTCTTTTCAGAGCCTTTATTGTCATGAAATGTGAAAAATTTGCTCAAGTTACTGAACCTAAAGATTTCTTAGAAAATAATTTAATCATTGCTAAGCTTTGTGGGTTCGATATCCTTAAGCCTTTACCTTCTTACTCAGTTTTTCAAAGATTCATTAAAAATTTGTCTAACTCTTATCTTAAAGAAATCATGAAAAATCAAGTTAATATTCTTAAAGAGTTAGGTTTTATTGATAACAAATTTATTTCTGTTGATGCTACTCCCGTTAAGGCTAATACTAAATTTAATAATCCTAAGTCCTTTTCAAAAAACAAATTTTCTAAAAATAATCCACCTTCTTCTGATAAAGATTGTAAGTTAGGAGTTCATACTGCCAATAACTCCATCAATGTTAAAGCTTCTGAGGATAACCCTAATAATTCAAAGAAAAAATATGAATTCTACTGGGGTTACAAAAATCATGTTATTTGTGATGCTATATCTGGTCTCCCTATTGCTGAATTTACTACTACTGCTGATGTTAATGAAGTTTCTAATCTTATAGAAATCCTTGCTACCACAAATGAGTGGTTTTCTCTTGAAGGCAGTTACATTATTGCTGATAAAGGCTATGATTCAAAACAAAATCATGATTTCATTCGTAATACCCTTAAAGGTCATGCCTTCATCCCCTTAAATAAGCGTGGCACTAAGAAAAAGAACTTAACATCAACTGGTAATGTCATTTGTGATGCTGGTTTAGTAATGCATAAAGATGGTAAACAATATTTTGATTCATATATCAAGCAAAAGTTTTGCTGTCCTTTTAGAACTTCTAAAGATGACTCTTTATGCCCATGTAACCATGAAAAATACTTTAATGGTAAGAAATACAGAGGTTGTGTAAAATATATAACTATTGGCACTGATTATAGGTCCTCTATAAATCGTGATTCTATATTTTTTAAAAAAATATATAGTCTAAGAACTGAATCCGAAAGATACAATTCTAGATGGAAAAATCTCAATACAGAACAAGCTTATGTTAGAAATATTAACTCTGTTACTAATTTGAATACAATCGGTCACATTTGCCTTTTAACTGTTGCAATTGCTGCCATAAAATCTGGCTGCGTTGATAAATACAAATCCCTATCGGGATTTAGAAGAACAGCCTAAATAAATTATATTAAAATTAAATTAAATTTTTTGAACATCAATTTTACCAAGGGAGTAGTCTACCCTTTTTTTGCTTTTTTGGTGTTAATTTAAGTTTAATTTAAAATAATTGAGCTTCACTTCATAAAAGTTAGAACAATTTAACATAAATAATTTTGTTTTTTAATCAATTATGCTCATCTCTAATACTTAAATAATTTTTCTTCTTTGAAGATCGTATCTTAAAGCCGTAAAAACTAATACATCTAGTTAATATGCTTTTATTAATAGGTCTGGTGTAATTTGAGTGGAGGCTTAAGAAATTAAAATTGGCATTACTGAGTAATAATAATAATAAATTTCAAACAAATCACTATATTCTCCAATTAGCCAAAGGAAGTTCGCCAAATCGTCTTTTATATTCTTTTAGAAGTTCTTTCTCTAAATTTCTGGTATTTGTATTTTCAAAATAAATTAATAACAAATCTTTGTTATCTTTAATTTGCCATAAAGCTCTACCACCTCGGTGATTTTTTGCTTTGCCATAACTATATTCTATTAATTGTCTGATTCTTTTTTGCAAAGTATTTTTCTTTCCGTCAGCTTTTCCAATATATAAAATAATTTTATTACTTTTCTCAAATTTTTTTACTAATTGATTTTTATCAAATAACATAGATTTATTTTTATACTCAGTTATTGCAGTTGTTTTTTCCATTATTTCTACTTTAAAATCTTTGGGTTTAATAACAAAATATATCCCACCTTCATTTGGTATGGATTTATAAGAATTTTTTAATTCTGAAATAGTAGCCATTTTATCATTAAATTTCTCATATATTTCTGATGTAAATAAAATTTCATAACATTGATCTTCCATTTTCACACCTCCAAACAACATATTAATTATGCAATTTTTCTTTTTTCTAAAAATAAAATTCGAGACTTATGTTAATATAGTTGACACAGAAACTTAATTTTTTTACTATTTACTTACGCATTGCCTAATTGTTAATTCCTTCTTTATATATGAATTATTAATTACTTACTATTATTTACTTTATTCTACACATCCACCTATTTTCCTTCTTTTTCCTAAAATTATATATTAAATTCCCCTCGCTTCCAAGTATATTTGCACTGCAAAACAAAAAAGCCCTGATTTCTCAGAGCTTCTATCTATCGTATCAATGTGTTATTCAATTTTGATGAAACATTTTATAAATCCAACTTCCGTTGGTTTTTTTGTTGTGAAATTTTTTATAGGATACTCTCTCCCATCCAACCTGTATATCTAAAACACTCTCAAACAAAATTGGATAGACATTCTAATCGAATACCCGCCCCAACTATTTACATAGAGTCTACATATGAAGTTGTTAAAATTTTAAATACATAAAAATTGCTTTAATACTAAATCGTCAATAATTAACTCATATTCTTATTAATAATTATATTTACCTAAATTTTTTAATCTTTCCTTAATAATTTCTTTTTCTTCTTTCCCTGTAGCTACAGAAAGCCCTTTTTGGTATAATTCTATTGCTTTAACAGCATCATATATTTCACTTTTATGCAAACAATATACATCCCCATAAGCAATATAACTCCAAGGATTCTTAGGGAAATCTAATATTAATTTTTCACACTCATTTTTAGCTTCTTCTAATTTATTTAATCTAACCAAAGACTCAATTATTGCTCTCCTAATCTGATGAATTAATTCTTCGTCTTCATTCTGAAAATAATGTAGAAATTCTTTACAATATTTAATCCTTATTTCAAAATATTTTGGATCATCAATTCCTGCATTATATAACTCACTCTCTAGCTCTTGACAAAAGTATCTAATATCAAAACTTCCACAATACGCTTTATCCAAATATTCAAGAGTGTTAAAATCCTTTCTTATTCTATATTTTATCCCTTCCCAAACTTTTAACCACTTATCGCATGCCAAAATTGATTTATTATCATTTAAATATTGATACCCCTCTTCAATCAAATCTGCCATTTGCTCCATGGATAAAACATTTTCTGGAGCAAGCCTTTCCCATAATACCCAAGCCGCAAAAAAAGGAAAATCTTCATCTCTTCCTTTAGCTGTCACATTAAAAATATTAAACCAATTTTCAGATATCTGCTCTGCAGAATAATATTTTTCTATATCTTTTAAAAATATTTCTTTATTAAACATAATTCCTATGCTTTGTAATTTTTCTATTATTTCTTCATTACTCATTTCTTTTACTTCTTTATATGACCAAAAATCAAAAAGAAAATTTCTAAAATTATTAAAGCTCACTTCTGGGTTTATTTTATCTATACAACACTTTTTATATTTTTTACCACTACCACATGGGCATGGATCATTTCTTCCTACTTTCATAATCAACCATCCTTTTATTTTAGTTCATAAACATATTATAAAACCTCTAAAATTAAAAAATCAAGGGAATTATTGTAAACTTTGGATTCATTAATTACATAAAACTTTCTTAAAACAATCTTCTTATTTTCTATATAAAAACACTACTCATACTGAAATGACTTTCATCATAATTACAATTTATGAAAAAAGCCCTGATTTCTCAGAGCTTCTAAGTATCGTATCAATGAATCGTTCAAATATGTCTTCGGACGATGATGTTGATACAATTTAACGGTTTTTTATAGGAATAATAAATTTAATATCACTTAATTGTGTAGTATTTTTGCAAAAATTTATGCTTACTTCTCATAAGCTTTTAATGTAATGCATCTCAATATAAATTAACTTAGAAAAAATTTGAAATAAGATAAAAAATTTTTCTAATAACTTTTTTCGCCTTAAAAACTATAGCATTTAACAGCTTTGTTCTCACTATTTATTTTTTGAATTTCTTAACATTGTTTTTATAAATACAGTTATACCAGCAAAGATCATTCCCACTATAATAGTTCCAACAAGGGTTTTTATAATAATGTAAAAGTTTATTTCTGTCAATTGTATTAAAAAGATGGTAAATATTATTATTGAGTAAATTACCGTAAATTGTATAAAACGTTTCATAAAAAGCCCTCCTAAAAATAATTTGAACTAGTACATTTTTTCTATAGCCTATAGGACTTTACTATTTCCAATTCGATCCCTTCATTAATATCAATAACTTTATATTTTCTATGAATTTTTTACTTATCTTTATTAAATTATAATATAACTTGGTGTAATTTGTCCTGTAGGTGAACAAGTTACTCTGTGTTGAATATAAAAATCTTGAATAACCCATCCAACTCCTTGATATTCGAATCCAATATGAAAGTATCCGGAGCAATATGCTTCATATTTATTTCCAGCAGGTCCATGTCCGGAAGTCCAGTCACTGACCTGCCATAGAGGTATAGGGCCCTTTAAATAATATGCTTTAAAACTTCCATTATATGATGCATATTGTCCATTATATGCAAAACTTGACCCAACAGCTACAGTAAATACATATATTCCAACCCATGAATAGTAATCCTTATATGCCTGTCCCCAAACTGTTCCACTAGTTGAAGTTATTGCAGAAGAAGGTACAGAAGCTACTAATGATGAAGTTGTTAAGTCAACTCTATTTGTATATATATATTTACTAACATCTTCAACCGAAAATGTTCCATTCTTGTAAAAAGTTATAATTACCTGTCCTATTTGTACTGTTTTTCTAATCTTATTTGAATAGAATTTATTATTATAGGAATTAAATTTATTTTCTTTATCTTGATTATCTATCTCATTTAATCTAATAACATCATCTTTACTCAATTTTTCAGTATTATTCAATTCATATTTAAAGAAATCTTCAATTATTAATTTGGTATCTTTCTTACCTATATTCTTTTCTAGATACTTAACTAATTTGTTTTCAGCATTTGTAAGCTTTCTTTCCAAATTAAGTATTTCATTAGACTTAACTGTATTTGCTGTAGCAAATACAGAGGTAATATTCATAATCAAAAACATTATAACTAGAGTAATTATTGATAAAGTTTTGCAAACATTTTTATTTACCATTCTTTAAACCTCCATTCACGCAATTTTTAAAATTTTCTATCCTTCAGATCTCAATTACATAAAATTAAATGTGCTAAATCTTTTAAAATTGGCGTTTTATTTGCAGATAAAGGTGCTTAATCATACTTTTCTCAACACATAAACTCGATAAAAATTGCATTTAAAAATTTCTTCTTATAAATTTACAATATACAAATACTTTAGAAAGATTAAGAGCATTCCTACTTTTAATGGTTTTGTAAATTAAATTTTTTTATAGAATAAAAGTTTGATTACCAAACGTTATAAATATTCAAAAACAATAATACCTCCCTCTATAATCTTTGGTATTGTCAAAAGTTTTAGTATTCTATCAATTTTATGATGTAGATTTTTATTTTTTTTCACTCCTCCATCCTTCATAATTATTTTAAATTTAAGTAAGACCCCATTCATTACCTTCTATTGCCATTTTACCCCCCCCCTTCTACCATCTCTGTCAATAGAAAATTTCCATTTTATTCCGACATAATTCTGTATCACCTTAAAGTAATACAATTAATTGCACATTATTTTAATATAAATTTCTTTTCAAACTTACCTAAAATATCAATGATTTACAGATACTTATTTATAATTTTAAATAAACGTTAAATTTTTATCATGAAAAATTTCTCCTGCAGTAACCTCTACAACTTTACCTCCACCTCCATCCCATCCCTAAACACACACATTATCTTCCCTCCTGTATAAACCTTAACCGCCTCAATAACCATATTCCAAAGCTCCCCATCAAACTCATCAAGTAATACATCCCTACTTTTTAAAACCTTCATAAACTCCTCTATTCTATCCTTCTTTACAAGTCTCTCAAACCTCTCATTTTCAACATCTTCAATTGACTTTTTAATACCTTCATACTTTTCAACTAATGTATTATATTTTTTCACATATTCCTCTTGGTCCTGTGCTTTATTAGTAAGTGATATTCCTGCCATGAAAAAAGCAAAAAAGCCCTGATTTCTCAAGGCTTTTATCTGTTTTTGGGCAATGATTTTATGCTAAGTTTGATTTTATATAATTACGTAAAATGGCAGACATCCAAATAAAATTCCCCTTAACTTTAAGAAAGAACTAATTTTTTTGAACTCATGATTTATTTCTTATTTTTTATTTCATAAATGATATAAATTGTACATGAAACAACAACAGCTATTAATAGATTTATTCCAAATATTATAGAGGTTAGTGCTCCCATAATTACATCATTAGTATGTAATTTTGTTCCTAAAGCAGATATGCTTAATCCTAAAAAAAATGCAATAACACTACTTAAAATAGCTGTTACATTTTTTTCCATTTTATACCTCCTAAAAAATTCAATAAATACTTTTATTATCAAGGTTTTCGTTTCCCATATTTTGAGTATATTGCATTTTCGGTAGCCATATTTTGACAATTGAAATCAAAGTTTATTGAAAATGATATTGGTGAAAAACTTACGCCTGGGTTTATCTATACATATTTATGCCCATATGAAATCTTCATTGCTACTTCTTTTATAGAATGGCTGCCAGTTGCATTTACTTTAATAGCTCCCCATCCATTTTGATACCATCCAATCATATCCTCTATTCTATAACCAAGTTGAAATTCCGATTTTGCACTATGATAATAATCTACAACTTCAAATTCAAGGTTTGTTACTTTTCCATCTAATTGCGAATTAGTATTACTTTCTTGAACTTTATGATATGATGCTGTTCTGTCAATAGAAACATTTATCGGTTGTCCAAAAGTATTTGTTCCTTGCCAGATAACTGCAATTACATCCCTCCCTCCATAATATGCTGGTAGATTAGACCAACGCCAACTAAAACCTACCTTTATCGATGTATCAGACCCACTAATAAGCCACGTAGTAAGTGTTAAATCTGCAAAAATCCCAGCAGCGTAAATATCTTGAATTTCAATCTTGTCTTTCACTTGTTTAGTATCCTCAGTTTGTCCATATAAATTTTTCAGCTTAAATATTTGTTCATCTGTGTATCCCATTTTTTTAAGTTCATAATTATTTAGTTTTGCTCTTTCAGAAAAAATTTTGTTAAAATCAAAATTTCGTAACTCTTTAATTTGCTCATCATTTAAACCCTGATTTTTTAACTCTTCATTAGTTTTACTAATCATTTGCTTATACAAGTCACAGTTATTTTTATTGTTTTTATTTGATTATTAACATTCATTGCAAACGCAACATTAGACGTAAAAATAAATGTTAATATAAAAATAAAAACTGTAAACAATTTCTTCATAAAAAAACCCCTTCCCATTAAAAATTTTATTAAGTTATATGATATTTCAATTTCAACTCTCTTTTGAGTTATCTTAAAATATAGCCCAAACTGAAATACCTCCGAAGGGGACATAAAACTATGTAAAAAACATTGAATAAAAATCTATGCTAAAGATGTCATAGTCAAAATCTTTATCGCTTTAGTAAAGACAAAGCAAGTAATCAAGAATATCGATGTAAAAATTGTTAACGTCAATTTGCTCTTTAAGATTTTATGTATAAAAAATCGTATATTGAGAGGATACCCTCGTTGTCCTGTTTGTGGCATTGGTATACCTATAAAAATGTCATTTTTTATTATGTGTGCATACACTTACGAAAACTTACATAATTAATTATATATATATATATATATATCCAGTCAATAATAATTTTTCGGTAGTGTAAATAATTTTGTGTATTTAGAATAATTTGCACTCTTTCTTGGTAAGAATTTGCCCTATGTTAATGATTAATACATTAATATTATTGACCGTTTTTTAATCTTTTATGCATGAGATAGAATATTTTTGGTTATACTATGTTATTAGGGGTAATTTGAGCTTTTTAGTTTAAGCCTTGGGAGACCTAGGTCGACTAAGGCTTAAACTAAAAATTTTTTGCGGCGGGGGTTTTATCTTATAAATTTCTCCACTCTTTCTGGATACATTATCATTAATTGGTTTAATACCATGTCCCAGTTTTTATATCTTTGTGTCCATTTTTTCATTACATTCTTTGCTACTAAAAACAACATCTTTTCTAGCGATTCATCATTTGGAAATATAGCCTTTGATTTTGTTACCTTCCTTAATTGTCTATGAAATCCTTCTATTATGTTCGTTGTATACATTATCTTCCTTATTTCTTCCGGAAATTTGTAAAATGGAATTAATACTTCCCAGTTGTTTTCCCAACTTTTTATCGCAAACGGATAAGAGCTTTGCCATTTTTTCTTTACTTCTTCAAATTTATCTCTTGCAATTTCTTCACTTGCTGCCTGATATACTGCTTTAAAATCTTTACTAAACTCTTTAAGATGTTTATATGATACATATTTAAAGCAATTTCTTAGCTGGTGGATTATGCATCTTTGAATTTCAGCCTTTGGGAATGTTGCTTCAATTGCTTCCTTTAAACCACTTAATCCATCAACTGAGAATATCAATACGTCTTCTACTCCTCGATTTTTTAGTTCATTTAATACTCCTAGCCAGAATCTTGAGTTTTCATTTTCACCTATCCAAATCCCTAGTATGTCTTTTGTGCCTTCTATTGTAATTCCAAGGACTATGTAGGCAGCTTTATTGATTATGTGATTCTCGGTTCTTACTTTGTAGTGTATTGCATCCATAAAGATAAAAGGATAAATTTTTTCTAAAGGCCTTGATTGCCATTCTCTAATTTCAGGGATTATTCTATCTGTTATTTTGCTTACCATTTCAGCTGAAACTTCTATGCCATATATATCTTTTATTTGTTCATGTATATCTCTTGTTGACATACCTCGTGCATAAAGGGAAATTATTTTTTCTTCAATACCTGATATATCTCTTTTGTGTTTTGGGACGATTATTGGTTCAAATTCTCCCTCTCTATCTCTTGGGATGTTAAGCTCCATTTCGCCAAATTGAGTTTTAACTGTCTTTTGAGAATATCCATTTCTTGAATTGGTTGTTTCTTTATCTTTTTTCTCATACTTTTCATAACCAAGATTAGTTGAAAGCTCAGCTTCAAGCATTTCTTGAAGAGTTTCTTTAAAAAGTTCTTTTAGAGCGTTGTAAATGTCAGGCACAGTTTGAAGATTGTTTTCTTTAATAAATCCTCTTAGTTGTTCTTTTGTTAATAGTGACATTTAAAAACCTCCTTCTTAGTTTATATTTTAATTCTTACCAAGAAAGAGGTTTTTAATCTATTTACACAAAATTTTTTACAGTCTCGATACTTATTTATAATTTTAAATAAACGTTAAATTTTTATCATGAAAAATTTCTCCTGCAGTAACCTCAACAACTTTACCTCCACCTCCATCCCATCCTTAAACACATACACCATCTTCCCATCTGCATAAACCTTAACTGCCTCAATAACCATATTCCAAAGCTCTCCGTCAAACTCATCTACTAGCCCATCCCTACCCCTTAAAACCTTCATAAATTCCTCCATCCTATCCTTCTTTACAAGCCTTTCGAACCTCTCATTTTCAATACTTTCAATTTCGTTTCTAACACTCTCATACCTTTCAACTAAAGCATTGTATCTTGTCATATATTCCTCTTGGTCCTGTGCTTTAGTTGCATTATCACGAATGCATCTATTTATTTCTTCTAATATTTCTTTTGCTTTCTTTTCAAACTCACATATTTTATCATCTAAATCTTTTGTACAAATCAGTTCCTTTATAACTTCTTCATACCCTTTTAATATTTCTTCCTTATTATTAATAACCCCATTAAACACCTCAACAAATGCCTTCTTTAGGTCATCATCATTTATAAATGGTGTCTTGCACTTTTTCTCATTCTTATATTTATAATTACACTGCCAAATAACCTTCCTATACTTATCATTAGAATGCCAAACCTTTCTGCCGTAGAAACTTCCGCAGTCGCCGCATATAATCTTACCTGAAAAGTAGTTTTTCCCTGTCTTATACCCCTTTCTCCTTTTCCTATTTTTTAACTCCATCTGCACTAAATCAAAAACTTCAGGTGAAATAATCGCAGGGTGGCTGTTTTGGACATAATACTGTGGAACCTCACCTTCATTTCTCTTTATCTTCTTTGTAAGAAAATCTACTGTAAACTTCTTTTGCAGCACTGCATCACCTTTATATTTTTCATTTTGAAGAATACTTAATACTGTGCTTTGATGCCATACCCCTTTACCTGCTGGTGTTGGAACTTTGTTTTCTAAAAATTTTTATATGGCAAACTATATATGTGATATGTTTGCATCAAAAAAGCAAAAAAAGCCCTGATTTCTCAAGGCTTCTATCTATTGTATCATTGTGTTGTTCAATGTGTCTTTGGACGATGATGTTGGTACGATACTGGCATTACTATTTTAGGTAATTATATGATTCGAACTTTATTTAAACATTCCTCATATATAGCATTATGTATTTTTCAAATATTACCCAATAATCAAGTTATTTCCCTAATCTTACCAAAGAGGACGGCTATATATTCACTTAATTTTTGATAATTAAGATGATTAATTTATTTACGGAATAACTTTATTTTTCAATAATATATTTATGGCCTCTTCTCTGGTAGTTGCATTTGTAACAATGCAGTATCCATCTATAGTACTCCATCCTCCCCAATCACTATTAACTTTTCCATTCACTTCTTTATTTAATGCATTGTTTCTAAAAACACCTATAATCATACTACGAAACCAAGTCTTCGAATATAAATGCCCAAGAATATATTCTTCATAAATTTTGTTTCCATAACTATCATATCGTCCTGTATCATAGTAATATTCAAGAGGACAACCATCTTTTAAAAAATATACTTTTCGCATTTTTTCATTTGTAAGCTTATAATTAGAAACAATAATATGACCATTGAAATTGAAAAAATCATCGGTAAATAAATTCTTATAATATTTTCCATAAACTTTAATTTTACAAGGAACAATATAGGAAGGATCGTCAAGTTTTATCTCTATAGCATCAAATGTCTTATTTATTGGTATTGGTATAACATATAATAAAATAATTAATATTAAAGCTATCCACATTGTAGTATGAATTCTTTTACTTAACATCGTAATTCCTCCTGTTATAACATTTAGTTTTGTCAAGTTATATGATATTGGAATTTCATCTCCACTTTAAGTTATCTTATATATAGGAAAAACATAATACCTCTGAAGGAGAGATAAAATTATGTCTTATTTAATTTATTCTTCATTTCCACTTACTTCCCTTCTTTTTGTGATAATTTTTTTATCCAATTCCCATCGCCTCCAAGTATATTTACACTACAAAACAAAAAAGCCCTGATTTCTCAAGGCTTCTATAATATGTTGTTCAAATATGTCTTTGGACGATGATGTTGATACAAAGTTTGAAAATTTATGAACCTAAAAATTAAATTTTTCCATCCCTATATCATTACAATTCAAATTTAATTTTTAATACCCTTAAAATTTTCTACTTTTAAATTTCATCATTTAAATGAAACCCTTCCATTATTAAATACATATCCTCTTGGTTTTATAATAAAATAATCTTCAAAGATAAATGCCCCATCAATATAAAACTTTACTTTCCATTTACCTGGTGGCATACCATCTTTTATATCAATCCAAAACCATTGTATAATTGGTTTGTTATTTTCATCATCAGAAGCATATAAAACATTTTCTGTAATATAATAAAATTCATTATTTGGTTTATACCATAACATACTTGTTGAATGTATACCTGTTACGTTTGTAAATTCCAATCTACAAACAATTTTTTCGTCGGTTTGGTTAAATGATTTTTTATTGCTTTCACAAACACCTTCGGTAATTCTATCGCAAATATTATATTGTTTAATATGCACATTATACTCTTCAGTATTAATAATTCTTTCACCGTTTTCATTTATAATTAGTAAAGAATATAATTCTCCATTGTCACCAGGAATATACATATTAGCAAAAGGATCATTTAATAGAAATAAACTATCTATTAAATATTTATATCTATTGTTAAACAGCATATTATTCCATCCAAAAATCAGGTCAAAAATTCAAATTATTTTAACCTCGTATATTTCTATGGGATGAAATAACTTGCATTCTTTTAAGTCAAATTTCTCCGTCTTTGTCGATGCATAATTTTTTATTTTTTTACAAATAATCATATTAAACCGAACAACAAAAGAATAGGGGAAAAGCCCTCTACATTCACATAAGCTTTTCCCCTAAATCTGAAATTTTGTTGTTCTTTAATTATGATTATATCCAAATTTTCTAACTTTATTCATCCATATTTGTCTTTAGGGGAAGCTTCTTTTTATCCAACTCAATATGGCTGTAAAAATTGTGGCTATATGGGTAAGCTCCATAGGCATGGATACTATTATCGCAACGTCATTACCGTCTTTGGAACTTACAAAATCAAAGTTCTACGTGTTAAATGCCCATCTTGTAAAAAAACTCATGCCCTTTTACCTCACTTTCTTGTCCCATATTTTCAATACTCTTTTTATTCTATTCTTTTTCTTCTATTTCTTAATCTTGTTCTTGGTTTTTCATATAGTGAAGTTCTATCTAAGATTGAGAAATATAAATCCCTATGTTCTCTTAATCCTTCATCTTTGAGTAGATTCCATAATAGATTTATCTCTAAATTTAATGAAATCAAATCGTTCTTTGCTAATTCTACCAATATTTATCCTGAGGTTGATTTAAATAATTTAGGCATTTTGATTAAATACATACTTTCTTATGAAAGAAAAAATATATCTTTCAATACTTCATACTTTGATTCAATGCCTTCATATTTCTTTTCTTCTTAGTTAGGAGTAATACTATTAAGGAGAGTATCCCTTTTTTGCTTTTTTTGATTCCTTTTGCAATTTATTTAAGCATTTTTTGTTCCTTTTATGTCCCGCTTCATATTGTTTCATTTCCATTTTGCCCATGTATTTCCATTTTACTCTCATCCAATTCATCCAACATAATTTGATAAGGATATGTTCCTTAGAATTTGTCCATAATTTTAGTATAACTTAAAAAGGAGGTTTTACTATGGATCAAGACTTAAGGCAAAAGATTGCTCTTTTTCGTTATTCTCTCATTGCACCAGTCATCACCAATACATATACTCAATCTTCAGTAAAAGAATATTTTCAAGAAATTTGTGCTAAACAGTATGATACTCCCACTGGGAAAAAAGAATTCGCTCCTTCTACTGTTAAGGATTGGCTTCGCTTGTATAGAAAGTATGGTATTAATGGTCTTTATCCTAAGTTTAGAAAGGATAAGGGTAATTTCAGAAAATTATCCGATGAAGCTAAAGAATTTATCTTATCCTGTAAGGCTGAATTCCCTTCTCGCTCTGCTAAGTCCATTTATTTTGAATTAATTGCTCGTGGCTATTTTTCTATAGGTGAAATTTCTCTGTCAACCGTTCAAAGATTTTTAAGCAAAAATTCTTTGCCCTTAGAAAATAAATCTTCCGAAAGAAGGGCCTTTGAATTTGAATATCCTAACGACTGCTGGCAATCGGATATTTCTTCTGGTCCATACTTAACTATCGATGGTAAAAAACACAAAACATATATCGTTGCTTTTTTAGATGATGCTTCAAGATTAGTCGTTAGTTGCAAAGCTTTCTTTGAGGATAATTTTGTATCTTTGTTATCAGTCTTTAAAGATGCTGTATCTAAAAGAGGTATTCCTAAGAAAATATTCGTTGATAACGGCAAGGTTTACAAGTCTGAACAAATGGAGTTTATCTGTGCTTCTTTAGGAACTATCCTTTGTTTTGCAAGACCATATTCTCCTCAATCAAAAGGCAAGATTGAAAGGTGGTTTAAAACTCTGCAGGAACAGTGGCTTAGTAGTATTGATTATTCTAAATTTTCTTCCCTTGAGGAATTAAATGAGTCCTTGCAAGAATATGTTGAAGGTGTCTACAATGTCAGTTATCATTCATCAATAAAGCAAAAGCCTATTGAAAAATATATGAAGCATATTGAAAAGATAAAATTTATCCCTTCAAAACAGGAAATTGACTATATGTTTCTTTATCGCGTTACTCGCAAGGTTAGAAATGACTGCACCATCCAAATACTCAACTTATCCTTTGAAGTTCCTTTTAAGTATGTTGGTGAAAGAATTAATGTTCGTTATGACCCTTCATCTTTAGATAAAGCCTATATTTTTTCTGATGACAATCGTATTTTGGATACTATTTACCCAGTTAACAAAATCGACAATTCTAAAGTTAAAAGGCAAAAAAACATTAAACCTATTGATTTTTCAAGTTTTTCTACAAATCCAAAGGAGGTTTAATTATGTTTACTGCTTTTTATGGCCTTTCCTTCGACCCTTTTCAAAAGGATATTGATAATAAATTTTTCTTTAAATCAAATGACTTTAATCAAGCCCTTTCAAGACTTGATTTTTTAAAAAATGTTAAGGGTTTTGGGCTTTTAACTGGAGAGCCTGGCTCTGGAAAGTCTTCTCTTTTAAGATATTTTGTTAATTCTCTAAATCCTAATCTTTTTAAATGTGTATATATTCCTCTATCTACTCTAACTGTTATGGATTTTTACAGGGCCCTTTGTGATGGCCTTGGTATTATTCCATCATTTAAAAAGGTTTCTATGTTTAAGCAGATACAAGAATCGATATACACATACTACCACAGCAAAAGCATAACCCCTGTCATTATATTGGATGAAGCTCAATTCCTTAAAAATTCAATACTTGATGATTTAAGGATAATTTTTAATTTTCAGATGGATTCTAAAGATTGTGCTGTTCTTATTCTTTCTGGTCAAACCCAATTTATATCTCAAATTCAAAGGCAGCCCCATGAAGCATTAAAACAAAGAATCGTTGTTAATTACTCTTTAAAAGGATTAACCTTAGATGAAGTAAAGCTGTATATTCCCTATATGCTTAAAATTGCTGGTTGTAGTGAGCCAATATTCACTGATGATGCACTGGAACTTTTATATTCAAGCTCTAATGGCCTTTTAAGACCGTTAAATGCGATTGCAAGAATGAGTTTGATTGCTGGAGCAAACAAACACACAAGGGTCATTGATAGTGAGGTTATTTATGAAGCTCAGACTGAGGTTAATATTTCGGCTTAACCATGAGGGGTTATCCCTCATTTTTTATGTCCATTCAGGATTAAATATTTTGACTTTTTTGTTGTTTTTTTGTGGTGCAAATTATTTCATCCTTGCGTTTTTAGCAATTTTTAAATGTTTTTTAGGTTAAATTAATTTGACTTTTTTGAGATGAAATAATTTGCATCGTAACAGATAATATAAACAATAATATAATTAATGCATTTGCTGCAGAGCTTTTAGCACCAATTGCTCTACTTAAAAATATTCATTGTCTAAGCCCTGCTATGATTCAAGCCATGTGCAATGTTTCTGAAGATGCTTCTATTTATATTTTTGATAATATTAAAAAATATGGGCATTTAGGTATGTATTCTAAGGTTGAATCTTTATTTAAAGAAAGGTTTTCTGATTTTGTTATGAGTTTTGGATGATAAGAAAGCCATAACCTTAATTCGATTAGGCTATGGCTTGATATTTTAATGTTCCATATCATCTGGTGTTGCTTTAATTGCTTCATATTCAATTTCTTCTTTTTTAGGACAGGGTAATCTTTTTTCACCTAACATACAAAATTTACAATAAGCATTTCTATTATTTTCACATATACACTCATTATTACATTCCTCATAGCAATTTTCATTTATATAATCTAAAAATGAACCATAGAAATATGATGATATTAATTCTGCCATTTCTTCATCTATAATATTTTTTAATTCTGTAAACATAGCATTCGCCATATAATTGGTAAATTCTATGTAGAAAAAGTTTAGTGCCGTTTGTTTTTGTAGCCTTTTTGGCAAATTATTTAGTTCGAGTCCTCTTTCTATCATCCATTTAAAACTAATTTCTTTCATAGGATTTTTTATACATTCATTTTCGCAAGTTTCACATGTTTTCATAAATTCCTTAGCCTTATTAAACATTACAAATAATATTTCCTTTTGTTGTTTACTATTTATTATATCAAATTTATACAATAACGACCCCATTATATTTAATACTTCAATTAAAAAATAATCTATATTATTTACTGGATATCCTGAATGCTCTATATATTCATTTACACTAAAATACTTATCTGTTATTTCTTCTATTTGTTCAAATCGATTCCTAAGTATTTCTATCTCATCATCTTTTCTCATACAGCAATTTTTATATTTTTTACCACTACCACAATAGCACAAATCATTTCTTCCTATCTTTTTCCTATTACTTGAACTCTCAATAACTAAGAATTCATCTTGCTTTTTTCTTTTAAACTCCAAAATTATCACCTGCACTTTTTAACTTATATTTAAAAACTAAATACTTCAAATTTTATACTCATCTCTACCTTCAGCTACTAATTCTGTTGTTATGTAATCATCTTCCTCCAATTCATCTACTTCATTTTCACACATCTTTTCAACCTGCTTCATTACTATATCCATTGCCTTTTCTGCCTGCTTTGGTGGGTAGTTGTACTTTTTAAGTAGCCTTTTTATAATCGTCCTCATCTTTGCCCTTGCCATTGTTCTTTTGCTCCAGTCAACCGTTATGTTGCTTCTTATAGCTTCTGTTAATTCATGTGCTATTTGTTTTAGAACCTCATCACTCATAAATAACTTTACTGCATCATCTGCTGTTAAGGCATCATAAAAGGCTATTTCATCTTCTGAAAGGCCAAGGTTCATATCTTCCTCCCTTGCCTTTTGTATTTCCTTTGCAAGGTTTATAAGTTCTTCAATTACTTCTACATTTGTTATTGCTTGATTCTTGTATTTATTTAATGTCTTATCCAGCTTCTCTGAAAACTTTTCAGACTTTACTATGTTTCTTTTTTCTATTGCTTTTATCTTGCCTTCTAAAAGCTTCTTTAGCATTTCAACAGCAAGGTTCTTATATTTTATAGTTCTTACTTCTTCTAAAAATTCATCTGACAATATTGATATATTAGGTCTTTCAAGTCCTAATGTATCAAACACATCTATTACTTCCTCTGATATTATTGTCTTTTGAAGAAGCTGATTTATTCTATGCTCTATCTCTCTTTTTGAAAGCCTATTTGTTGACTTATTCTCAAGTTTTACGAGGCTTGCCTTTACAGCTTTAAAGTAGCTTACCTCAAGTGCTGCATCTCTTCCTTCCTGCGTAGATGCACAAAGTGAATGAGCTTTAGCAAGTTCTACAACTGTATTTTTAAATTCCTTTTGGTCCTTTTCATCCATTCCAAGAACAAAATCCATTCCTGCTGTTATAGCTCTTATTCTTTCCGCTTGAGTTCCTTTTATATATCCTGAATAATCAAATTTATAGAACATATCTCTAAGTATTTCAAGTTTTTCTACCATTACAGATACTGCAACGGAAGTATCAATTCCTGTTGTCTTTTTATCACTTTCTGTATAAACCTTAAGTGCCTTCTTTAGGCTTTCAAATATTCCTATATAGTCAACTATTACTCCACCCGGCTTATCCTTAAATACTCTGTTTACTCTTGCTATTGCCTGCATTAGGTTGTGTCCCTTCATTGGCTTGTCTATATACATTGTGTGCATTGACGGGACATCAAATCCTGTTAACCACATATCCCTTACAATAGCAATTTTAAGTTCATCATTTACATCCTTCATTCTTTTTGCTAGTATTTCCTTTCTTTGAGAACCACCTGTTAGATGCTTTTGAAGTTTTTCTTCATCTGATGCATCACCAGTTATTACAACTTTAATCTTTCCTTTAGTTAAATCATCACTATGCCATTCTGGCCTTAGCTTAATTATTTCATCATAAAGATCTGCGCAAATTTTTCTACTCATACATACAATCATTGCTTTCCCATCTATAACCTTTAATCTTTCTTCAAAGTGGTTTACAATGTCTTGTGCAAGCTGTTTTAATCTGTTTGGTGAGCCTACTATTGCCTCTAATCTTGACCATTGCCCTTTATATTTTTCCTTTATTTCGTCCTCTTGCCCTTCCATAAGTTCTTCAAATTCTTCATCTATTTTCTTTAGTTCTTCTTCGTCTGCCTCAAGCTTTATTATTCTGTTTTCATAATATATTTTTACTGTTGCTCCATCTTCAACTGCTCTTGTCATGTCATATATATCTATATAATCCCCAAACACATCCTTAGTTGACTTTTCACCCTCTTCTCCTTCTATTCCTATAGGTGTCCCTGTGAAGCCAATAAACGAAGCATTAGGTAGTGCATCTCTTATATATTTAGCATAGCCGTATCTTACATCTCCAGTTTCCATATCTGTTTTTGCATCAAAACCATAATGGCTTCTATGTGCTTCATCTGCAATTACTATTACATTGTGTCTATCTGTCAGTGCTGGCATTTCACCTTTTTCTGGCTTAAATTTTTGAATGGTAGTAAATATTATCCCTCCAGCTTCTCTTTCATTTAAAAGGTCAAATAATCCATAGATAATTTTTGTATTTTCTTTTTTGTTATTTTCCTTTTGCTCATCTGATAGTTTTCTTACATCAGCCTGGATAGGATCTTGTCTTAATATGTCCTTTGCCCCACAAAATGTTGAATAAAGCTGATCATCTAGATCGTTTCTATCGGTTACAACTACTATTGTTGGGTTGTTGAATCTTTTTATAAGCTGTGCTGCATAGAATACCATTGTAAAGCTTTTACCTGATCCTTGTGTGTGCCATACAACGCCGATCTTTTTATTATTCTTATTTGACGAATTTATTGACATCTCTGTCTTTTCTACTGCTTTTTTTACAGCAAAATATTGGTGGTATGCAGCAAGTATTTTATTTAGTTTTATTTTTTCCCCAATCTTTCTTCCCTTTGAATCATAGTCTGCTGCACTTGTTTCTTGGTATGTTAAAAAGTTTTCTACTATATCAAGAAGCCTATCCTTTCTTAACATACCTCTTAATAGGATTTCATATTGAGGGATACTAAGAGGCTCTACATTTATGCCATCTATACTTCTCCAGTTCATGAACCTTTCAAAGTTTGCTGTTATTGTCCCTGCTTTTGCATTTATACCATCTGTGATAACTATAAAAGCATTGTAGTAAAACAAGGTGGGTATATCTCTTTTATATGTTTGTATTTGATTGTATGCATTCTCTATTCCCACATTTTCATCTGTTGATGATTTTAGTTCCATTACAACAAGTGGAATACCATTTACAAATATTATTACATCTGGCCTTCTTTTTTCTATTTCTTCAATTCTAAATTGATTTACCACTAAGAATTCGTTGTTGCCTATGTCTTTAAAGTCAATTATATATGCCTTTTCTGTTTTTATTATCCCTTGTTTTTTAAATGTAACATCTATTCCTTCAACCATAAGTTTATGAAAGTATCTGTTGTTTTCTTCAAGTATTGGACTGTTGAAGGTTATTATCTTTCTATATGCCTCTTCTATTGCATCCTCTGGCAAAGTAGGATTAAGTCTTCTTAGTGCATCTAATACTCTATTTTTTAATATTACTTCTCTATAATCTTCTCTTTCAGGATTATCACTATCTGGTGCTATATCTGGACCAAAAGCATAATCATAATCAAGCTCCTTTAGAATTTCTATTGTAGCCTCTTCAAGCTGCTGTTCTGTAAAATCAATTAATAAATCCATTGAATCCCCCACCTTTAGATTTATTGAAATTGTATATTTAGTCTTCATTTTTCAATACTATTTGGTCATTATTTAAGTCAACTCTTATTTCACCTGACATAAGCTTTGGTAGAAGGGCGTCACGGAGTTGGGAAAGGTTTTGGTTTTCCATTATTATAATATATATTTGGTTTCTAATATTTTTACTTAATCTAAAATATTGATTTATTAACTCATTATCTTGCGGAAAAGCAATTGATAATCTTTTAATATATTCTTTATCAGCATGAGGTATAGCTGATCCTGTTGTATGATTTTTTATATCATTTTCATAATACTTTAGAATAAAGTATAAAATGTCATCATTAAGTTTGTTATTAATTACTTCAATTTTAGCTAAAGTAGATGCAACTATACCTTTAAATCCAAAATATATAGTTCCAGAACTTGCTCCATCCATTACCATCATGTTGTTTTTGTTCTCTACTATAACCATTTTTTCAGGATCCGCAAATAGCCTACTATTATTACTTAAAACGTCAATTGTTAAATACTCTACATATCCATCTATTTTATTCTCAATAATATTTTTAGGTTTCTTGCCTTTTACAAAAGATATATATTCTCCTAACCTCCCAACCTCCCACCCCTTTGGAATAGGTCCTAATTCACTATCAACCATTTCTCCGCCACTTGATTTATATGGCTCTCCGTTTTCATTTGGAAATTCAAAGTCTATAAACCATCGTTTAAATATAGTTTGGGCTATTTCTTCTAATACTTTGTTTATTCTGTTGTTTATTTCTATCTTTTCATCAAGGTCGGATAAGATTTTAGCTATAGCTTTTTGTTCATGGAGGGGAGGGAGTTTAATAATTATATTTTTTAAATCACTTATAGTCACATGACCTAATCCTGTAGTTTGTTTATTTGAAGCAATAGCTTTAAAATTCGGTTTTAGGTATTTAAGTAAATAATAAAAATATTTTTTATCAGCTATTCTTTCATCAACTGTTATTTTAAATATATGCTGATTTAACCATCCTTCTGGTAAATCAAACCAAAACACATCTATTGATGTATCTGGATTTCCAGACCAAGAAAAAAGCAAATCCCCTTTTTTCAGTAAAGCTGCTTCATCAAAAAACTTATTTGTATATTTTGTTTGTGGCGTAATACCATTTTTAAGCTCAGCAATCTTAATTATTGGTCTTCCCGCCTTGCTAAAATCCTTATTTTTAAAAGCTAGCCCATTCTTCCATGTTGCTAAATCATATAATATTTTACATTTCCAATCATCAGCATAATAAATAGGACTAAATAAATAATTGGTTTGAAAAGAATTATTACAACTCATACCCTAACCCCCTCAAGTTCTTCTTAATCTCTTCCTCAAGATGTCTTGATTTGGCAAATAGTTCTGCTAACTCGCTTGTTAGGTTTTCCATCTTTTCTTCAAAGTCCACTCCATCATCTACTGCTTCCTCTATGCCAACATATCTTCCTGGAGTTAGGATATATTCATGCTCACGTATCTCCTCTATTTTAACAGACTTGCAAAATCCTTTTATATCTTCATAATTGCCATTTATATTTCGCCAATTATGATATGTCTGGGCTATCTTTTTTATATCTTCATCTGAAAATTCTCTATGCCTTCTATCTACAAGTTGACCTAGCTTTCTTGCATCAATAAACAAGAATTCATGCTTCCTGCTTCTGTATTTGGGGTTGTTTCCTTTGTTTCTGTTTAATATCCAAAGGCATGCTGGAATCATTGTTGTATAAAATAATTTATCAGGCAGTGCTACTATACAATCAACAAGGTCTTCTTCAATTAAATTCTTTCTTATTTCGCCTTCATTCGAAGTATTTGAGCTTAATGAACCATTAGCAAGCACCACTCCCGCAACACCATTTGGTGCTAAATGATAAATAATATGTTGAAGCCATCCATAGTTTGCATTGCCTGCAGGAGGTATACCATATTTCCATCGTGCATCTTCTAAAAGCTTTTCTTGCCCCCACTCGCTTATGTTAAATGGAGGGTTTGCCAAAATATAATCAGCCTTCAGGTTTTTATGTAAATCATTGTGGAATGTATCAGCATTATATGGACCTAAATCACCATCTAATCCATGTATGGCAAGATTCATTCTACAAAGCTTCCATGTTGTAGGATTAAGCTCTTGACCATAAATTGATATGTCATCAATCTTACCTTGATGTTCTTCTACAAACCTTTCACTTTGAATAAACATACCACCACTGCCACAGCATGGATCGTATATTCTCCCTTTATATGGCTCAATCATTTCAACTAAAGTTTTAACAACACTAGAAGGAGTATAGAATTCTCCGCCACCTTTACCTTCCTTTTCTGCAAACTTCTTTAAGAAATATTCATATACTCTTCCTAAAATATCCTTTTGTCCATCTTGATAAAGCTTAATATTTGAAATAACATCTATTAATTCTCCAAGCCTTCTTTTATCAAGTTCTGGTCTTGCATATCTTTTATCTAATACACCTTTTAAGCTTGGATTTTCCTTTTCTATTAAAAGCATAGCATCATCTATTATTTGTCCTATCTTTGGATCTTTAGCTGAGTTCTTTATATTTTCCCATCTTGCTTCTTTTGGAACCCAGAATATATTTTCTGCTTCGTATTCATCTCTATCCTCTTCAAAACCTTCGCCTTCTTCAAGAAGCTGATTATACTTCTGTTCAAATCTGTCAGATATATATTTTAAAAACAACAGTCCTAAAACTACATGCTTATATTCTGCTGCATCCATACTACCTCTTAATATATCTGCCGCTTTCCAAAGCTGTTCTTCAAAACCTACATTTGCTGTTGACATTTTCCTGCCTCCTTAAACTAATTCTTTCAATATTTTAATATTTCTACATTAAAGTTTATTTTCCTTCAATTTTTTTAAAAAATCATAATAGGACAGGCATTCTAATCGAATACCCGCCCCAACTATTGACAAAGAGACTTTTTATTTTCCACAACACTTTTTATACTTTTTTCCACTACCACAAGGGCATAGATCATTTCTTCCAACTTTTTCTCCTATAATAACAGTTCTATTATTTTTAGTTTCATGTCCTAGTAATTTTTCTATATCAGAAATATCTTCAGTTTTATTAGGTTCAACTCCAATAATAACCTGCCAACCATTTTGATTGCAAATTTCTAAAATATAACTTGCCTTTTCTTGTGTTTTAACTCTTACAACTGCTGGTTTTTGTTTTGTTCCTAATTTAGCCATATATATACCTTATAATTTCCTTTCATCAACTTTAAGATTTTTCATTCGTGACACAGTCACTTCTGTAAATTATTTACCTAATATCTCTTCAATAATAGCCTTCATCTTTTTATTTTAAATCTTAATTTTAAATAATCCTAAGTGATTTTTAGCCATACCTCTTCATCATTAAATAGCAAAAAAAATTAATACATGAATTACAACCCCATTGGTGAATTTGATACCTAAGTACTAAACTTTTATTCTTTATTATCATGACTACTTAATCTTATATTTATAAAAAGTTCAAATACATTCGAACAGGTCATATTCATTTCCACAGTATATTAATTTTAGCCAATAACCACC
The DNA here is from genome assembly GCF_030546345.1 of Caloramator sp. CAR-1. Taxonomy (NCBI): domain Bacteria; kingdom Bacillati; phylum Bacillota; class Clostridia; order Eubacteriales; family Clostridiaceae; genus Caloramator; species Caloramator sp. CAR-1. The sequence continues at coordinate 60,701 of NZ_JAUONW010000008.1, read as the reverse complement.
CTGGTCATTTTTGACCGTGCCTTTTTATTACTAGATAGTAATGTATAATCTTTTATCCATAAATTACCTCCCATCGATAGTATTTGCTTTTATTCTATCAATGGGAGCATGGGATATCTAGGTACTTAATTTTTGACGTTTACTCTGCTAATTCCTATTTTTTATTTTTGAATATATTGGATAGCAAAAAAATAGTGCTAATAAGTAATATACTACGCAACAATGGATTTGCAGAAACTTTTACTATATCTAAAATTTTGCTTATTAAAATAATTCCACACACAAAAATCAATGATTTTAAAAACATTGTTGTTAAATTAATGTCAGTTTGAGATAGTAAAACTAACTTAAATAAGCTTATTCCAATAGAAAAGAAAATAACTGGCAAAATACGACTAAGCAATATGCTTTTATATACAAATGAAAGCTCATGTGTATATATACCTAAAACTAGAAAGAGTATTCCTATAATAACATTGTATACTTTGTTTTCTATAAAAAGTTTAATTAAATTATTCATAGTAGACTTTCTCCTTTAAATTAAGTAATAAAGAAGATATTAAATCTTCTTTATTACTATAGTATCTAGTTTTTATTTATATCTTTTAATTATATAGTACAGCGAAAGTTCTATGCCCTTTTTTCTAGCTAAATTTATTAATTGAGTTATGCTCACTCTTGCACTGAACTTATAATAATCAAATACATAAGAAATATATTGCCTCATTACTGGTAAAAAAGCACTTTGTGCCCAACCAAGACCTATTCCTATGACAGCTCCCCTAACCATTGACCAAGCTAATTCTTCTTTATTCCACTGACTAAATGGTAGATTTCTGTGAGTCCACCAGTAATCTACAAGTGAACCTGCCGCTCCCCATAAAGCTGCACCAACCCACCATGCAAGATGCCCACTTGGATCTACAAACATTACAGGATTGTTATTTGTGTAAGCATACTGATTTAAACTTCTTGGCTCATCTTCAAACCCATGGAAAGTATCCCTTGTTATAAACCTTCCAACATTTGCATCGTAGTATCTTGCCATCAAGTAGTAAAGTCCTGTTGCTTCATCATACCTGTATCCTGCATATCTTAATGGGTTAGCTGATGCCATTGCGCCTGATTGAGATACAATATTTCCATAAGCATCATAATTATACTCTGCAACAACATTACCACTTTCATCAGTTAAAGCCATAACATCTCCATGACCGTTTACATGGTAATAATAAGTTACCCCATTCTTTATAATTGTTGCTGGATTGCCTTGTGCATCATAGGTGTATTCGGCAATAATATTGTTGTTTTCATCTGTTTCATAGACTACTTTGTCCCCGCTGTAGTGGAAATAAATTGTTCCACTGGCTGTGGTCATACTTGTTCTCTTGCCTTGATGTACCCCCTAATAACAATGAAAAGTAAAAAATATTAAACTGCTTTTTAAACTCCCAATCCACTACCAAACGCAATTATTAGCAACATATTAGAAATAATATTTATAGTCAAATAAAAAATTAATGCACCAATATGCCTATTTAATCTTACACTAATAAATTTAGGATATATTCCAAATACTATCATTATAAATTCAAAAATTATCAAGATTAATTCAATGTAATTTGACATCTCTATGGTATCTACTAAAATAATATTTCTCAAATAACTTGTTAATAATTCAGCAAATGCAAAAGGTAATAATATTTCGTGGATTACCATTAAGAAACCTCCATTATCAATAAATAATTTTTTTATATGGCTTTAATAGAATGATTCATTATTGGATTATAAAGTTTAATTCCACAAGAAATCATTTTTTGATCCCATGGGTCATCAAAGTTTGAAAACACAAATTTCCAACTAGATGTCCCCGCTCTAAGTTGAGCATATCCAGCTCCTAATAGTAACACCGTTTCACTAAAACCAACAGCTGTTCCTACAAAACCATAATGAATATTACCTAAATCTGCACCAGTTACTATTTTACCCATAAATTTATAATGCCCTTTTAAAGTTTGTTTTAAATCCCATGGTTGTTTATTTGCTACTAAGTTTTTGAACCATGATAATCTTTCCCCATAGCTTAATTTTTTTGCCATATTTCTTGCATACTCAGCATTTAATTTCATATAGTTTATAAAATCTGTAGTAATATCAGTTCCTGTTTTAAAATTAGGACGTACTAAAATAGAAGCATGTCCACTAGGATCGAAATATATAACAGGATTACTATGAGAATAATTATATTGGTTCAAACTCTTTGGCTCATCTTCAAACCCATGGAAAGTATCCCTTGTTATAAACCTTCCAACATTTGCATCGTAGTATCTTGCCATCAAGTAGTAAAGTCCTGTTGCTTCATCATACCTGTATCCTGCATATCTTAATGGGTTAGCTGATGCCATTGCGCCTGATTGAGATACAATATTTCCATAAGCATCATAATTATACTCTGCAACAACATTACCACTTTCATCAGTTAAAGCCATAACATCTCCATGACCGTTTACATGGTAATAATAAGTTACCCCATTCTTTATAATTGTTGCTGGATTGCCTTGTGCATCATAGGTGTATTCGGCAATAATATTGTTGTTTTCATCTGTTTCATAGACCACTTTGTCCCTGCTGTAGTGGAAATAAGTTGTTCCACTGGCTGTGGTCATACTTGTTCTCTTACCTTCATGGTCATAAGTGAATGACGCTATGGTTTGATTTGAGGAATTCTTTACCTCTATTAGCCTGTTTTCTACATCGTAGATAAATGTCTTATTGCCATTGCTTGTGAGGTTCCCATTAGCATCATAGGTGTATACCTGACCATTGACTGACACAAGTTCATTACCATCGTTATAGGCATAATTTGTTATTGTTGTGCTTCCATTTGTTACTGTCTTCTTTGTTCTATTTCCTACTGCATCATATTCATAGGAAATTGTTGTTCCATCAAGAAGGGTTTCCTGTATCAGCTGATTTAATTCATCATATTGATAGTTTATTATCCCATTCTTTGTTGTTACACTTGTTCTGTTACCATTTTCATCATAGGTGTATTCGTATTTGTCAAGAAGTTCTCCTGTTGAGTTAAAATTTTTCAGTGCCTTCAGGCGGTTTGCATCGTCATATTCAAAGGAAGTATATGTTCCATTTGAACGCTTTATTGATATTACATTCCCCTGCTCATCATAAATAAATTTCTCAATACTTCCGCCATTTCTTGTTAAATTCACAATTTGATTTAATGAATTGTATGAATATCCATAAGATGAAGATGCTGTACCTGATGTTATTTGCAGGGATGTTAAGTTGCTGTTATTGTCATATCCATAATCAATACTATTTGAGACACCTTCCTGCTGCTTTGTAACTCTGTTATTTTTATCAAAAGTATAGGATATATTTTTACCTGTAGCTGTTTCTGTAACAGAATTTATATTTCCATTAGCATCGTATCCATAATCCCATTTCTTAATTCCATTATAATATATTTCACTTAATCGGTTAAGAGCATTATAGCTATAGGATACTGTATCTCCCTTAGGGAATATTATTTTTGTTGTATTTCCATTTTTATCGTATCCAAATTCTATAATTTGATTCAATGGATTTATAATTTTTGAAACCTTGTTAAATTCATTGTAATTATAAGTTGTTAACTTATTTCTTGCATCGGTAACAGTTGTACGATTTCCGGCATTATCATAACCATATATGGTTTCATTTAATTTTGCATCTTTTACCTTGGTTAAAAGATTTCTCTTATCATAGGTAAAGAATGTCATTTTTCCTTTGCCATCTGTAATGCCTGTTTTATTTCCAACAGCATCGTATTGGTATTGAACTATATTTCCAATAGGGTTTGTAACTTTTGTTATATAGTTTTGATTTGTATCATATTGATATCCTGTAATTGAATTACCTGTTTCAAGACGCATTGCATCAAAATAAGCTGTTCCTGCCTGATTGTAGTAATAATAATATACATCAATTGAGTTAAATGCTTTTGCAGGCTTTATCTCTGCAGCTACATGCTGCCAGCCTTCTGTTGTTTTGCTAAAGTCATTTGCAAAAACTCCTTGACTACCATCAGTATAGTTTGCAATCACTTGAAGTGCATAGTCTCCACCGCTTGGATTTGCACCTTCCTGCTTTGACCATCCTGATAGGGTAAACTTTGTATTCTGATCACCTGAAAGGTTTATACGCTGCTTGATATATTTATTTTTACCTGTTTCTCCTGTCATCTTGAATGAAGCATTTCCTACATATACGTTATCATCAGTCTGGTTAGATTTTAGATAAACTTTATCATTTACTGTTAAATTACCACTTGTCTGCCAATTAAAAGGCATATTTTGACCATCATATTTCTCAAATCCTGCATTTTCTACAAGACTATAATCACTTACTATTGTTCCCTTTTCTAACTGAATACCATCAAAGTACGCAGTGCCTGCTCCTGCATTCATCCCTACAGAAGCTGCAATTTGAGTAGTTCCTGCCGGTGCACTATCTATAACTGCAAAAACCCTTGTCCAGTCATGAGTTCCTTTTAGATAGTATCCGTAAGTGTGGCCTTTCCAAACATTATTGGCATCATAAAAATCCACCTTAATATAGGCAGAATTTGTTGTATTTACAGTTTTTATATAACCGCTTATTACATATTTTTGTCCTGTTTCATAAGGTAATTTATCGGAAGAAACTGTCACCCAGCCTGTAGGATTTGAAATACTTAAGCCTTTATTACCATATTTCGCTGTACTTGACCATGTGATTAGTGCTGTTTTACCATTTTCTATAGATGATGTCCATTTATCCGGCCAAGTAGTTCCATTTTCAAAATTTCCGTTTGATATTAGATTATCAGAAGATGAAATCATCCTTGTATCATAATCAATATTACCATTTGAAAAATATCTTGATGCTCTTGTCTGGATATTTGCATCTGTAGCTTCAAGTTGATTGTTATTATTATCGTAGGCATTTATGCTTTGATATCCATTAAAATCTGTTTGAACTACAGGATTGTTTCTTTGGTCATAAACTGTTGTTGAATTTTGTCCTTCTGGAAGCTGAACACCAGTTACATTGCCGTTAGCATCATAGGTTATAACATATGCATTTGTATCATTTACTTTATTAATATTTGGTTCAATTATTTGTGTTAAATTATTGTTATTATCATAGAAAAATGTTGTTACTGCATTATTTTGAGCATCTAATGGATTTTCTGTTATCTGAACAATATTTTTATTAGGATTGTATAAATAGTCTATTCTTTTGCCTTCACCATCTATCAGAGTTGTTACGCTATTATTAAAATCATAGGAATAACTTGTTGTGCTTGTGGTTTGCAATCCATTTATTGTTATAGGATGACTGATGTTCTTTACACTGCCAGCTTCATAAGTTATTGTTGTTGCAATATTTCTTTGGTCTATTATCGAAATTAAATTATGATTAGCATCATACCCCATAGATATCTCTTTTAATTCAGGGTCAATTATCTTTATAAGATTACCGTTGGCGTCATATTCATAACTTATTGTACGAGAGCCTGGAATATTAATACTGGAAACATATCCATTAGCTCCATAGTTAATAATTACCTCTCTTAAGGATGCATCTTTAATTAATGTCAACTTTCCATTTGTATAGAATAACTCCGTCTTATTATTGTTTGTATCTATTATGGAACTTAATTTTCCGCTTGTATTAAAATTTATTTTCGTACCATCTGCTTGTGTAATGGTATAAGTTCCATCACCATTTTTTACAAGATTTAAATATATTCCTCCATGTGCCTTATATCCTCCGCCAACCTCTTCTCCAAATATATGACGGGTTCCATCACCATCCATAAAGGTTATTGGGCCTTTGCCTGCATCAACAATCTTTGTTTCTACATTACTTGTCCATCCATAGCCAAACATACCAGAAACATCAGCTTTTCTGCTATTGTAAGTTCTTGTTATCCCTAATGGGATACCCCTTCCTAAGACAGAAAAATCACTTTGTTGAAGCACAAGATTCCCATTTGCAGGATTAACACTATCCTTAGTATAACCCCAGAAATCTTCAAGACCTATTGGATCAACCCAATAGTTAATTGTAAGTTTTGGTGTGTTGTTTCCTATATTTACAGTATTAAATGCTCTAAAAGGAGCTGTATCCTCATTTTGTTGTTTAAGCATAAGTCCATAATTTGGCTGTATGCCGTTATACCAATCTTTAACAAGCTGAGTTATATCCCACTGCCAATACTGATTTGAGGTATTATTTGTTACTGTAGCTTCTTTATTGGCTGCAATTGCAGGCTGTGTATTCCATGTAACAGAACCTGTCCAGTTGCTTGTAATACGATATAAATCAATTGAAACTGTTGTTTGATCTACTTGTGTTTGATAAGCATTAAAATTGGCACTTAATATTTTACTGTCACTTGGAAGACTTGGCAGATAAAACTGTACAAGTGAACGCATTGTTCCATAATAAGATTGATCTACCCCAGTGTACATTTTATTAAGACTTGAATATGATGAATCTTTAAAATTACTTGCGATAAAAGTATCCCTCATAACATCCCAATCATTTATCGTAGGGTCAATTGTAACGGGATACTTAGTATTTGTATCTTCAAGAAAGGTTTTGTCTGCAACTACAACTACATATGCTTTCCCATTTTCTTTTCTTAATACAAGATTTACTTTGTCTGAATATTTGTCATTTGAATCAACCATAAATGGTTTTTCAAAATACCATAATCTTTCATCTTTATTATCTGTAAAATATATAATTCCATCTTTTTCTTCAACCTTTAATCCCTTAAGTTTTATCTCAAATGTGAAAGTGTTTTTGCCTGTATAACTGTTAATAATAATATCTTCTTTAACCTTGTTTCCTTTAACAAAATACTGAATATCAGTTTCTTTATATATGTTTTTATAGCTGATTCCATTATTTTTACTAACACCATTTGCTAATTGTGCATCTATAGGTACAAGGCTGATGCATTTACCATCTTTTTCTATAGATATAATTTCTTCTGGTCCTGCTTTCTCTGAAAAGAGAACATTAAAATCATTGGCCTTATTTTCAAATTTACCAACTTTTTTATTGCTTATCTTTAGATTATTGTCTATCTCTTTCCACTGTTTATCAACAGGATCTTTGTAAAATTGAGGTTCAAGATAAATTTCTTCTGTAAAACTACCGTCAGGATTAAGATAACGAGTAGAATATTTCGTTCTCTTACTTATTAATTCCATTTTAGTTTTTGGGGCTTTATTTGGCAGTTCTCCAATATCAGCTTTGAGAGCATTTTCTTTTGGTGTCTGCTTTAATGGAGCTGCTGCTTCAACTGCAGATACACTAATTAAATTGAAAATGATTAATAAAATCAGCGTAAAAGATATTAATCTTGTGAATTTTTTGAAAGATTTTAACATATTTTTCTCCTTTCAATATTTTATTTACCATCCCTATCTAATAAGTTTACATAACTCTTAGTTCTATATTATAAAAATATTTAGTATGAATCAATGCAATACATTTGGTAAAATAGGTGCAATAAACTTATACTGGAATTTATTAAGAAAACCTTCTGTGCTATTGAAAAAAGCCAGTCAAGGCAACTCCTTCTTACTCCAACTGGCTCATCTTTAATCATTTATTCAACTACAACCTCAATCTCCGTCCCATCAAGCAAACTCACTATTATCTTCTTCCCATCTTTCTCAGTAATCCTAAAAAACATAATCACATCAAATTCTTCTACCTTCTCTGCATCAGCTAAAATCCCCATAAACTGTTTTGCCTTATATCTTACCAATACATTCTCACTTTTAAGTTCTTTCTTCCACTTTTCTATAAAATATTCCTTATTTTACACCATAGCATTAAACGTATTTACAAAGGCTTGATACAAAACCTTATCTTTTATGTGCTTGCTCTCACAGCTCTTTTTCCCCTTTACTTCATATTTTTTATTACATCTCCAAACAACCCTTCTTAACCTTTCATCTGTAGAATTCCAAACCTTCCTGCCAAAAGGGCTACCACAATGTCCGCAGATAACTCTTCCTGCAAACAGATTATCTACTGTGACATAATCAAGCATACTAATGTTATATTTTTCTGCAAAAGCTCTTCTTCTCTCTATTTCAAGCTGTACTGCGGTATGCATTTCTTTATCAATAATTGCAGGGTGGCTTTCTTCTACATAATACATTGGAACTTACCGTTGTTAACTGCTCTTTTTTGGTCAAAAAATCAACTGTATAAGTTTTTTGAAGAAGTGCATCACCTTTATATTGAAAGGCTCCCATCTTGGCAGGACTTGAATTTAGAGAAATAAAAGTTATATGTGATAAGGCTACCATTCAAAAAAGCAAAAACAGCCTCAAAGCTTAATGCTTCAAGGCTATTGTATTAAAATCATCGTTCAAATATGGTGGAGGCGAGGGGAGTTGAACCCCTGTCCGAAGGCAGTGAAACCCAGGCATCTCCGAGTGCAGTCAGTGTTTTGACATTCCCTCCATCCGACTCCCACTGACAGGATTCGGATTTCAGTAGCTTCATAGATGCCGACCTATCGCAAAGCTTAGATAGGCCCGTTCCCCACTAGTCCACGCCCTATCCCAAGCCGTGGGCCTCTTGGGTAGGACGACCGCCTTTAATTAGGCAGCTAAAGCTAAATTATCGTTTGCGTTTATTTTTAATTCCCGGTTTTTAACGTGGTTCCGAGCACCACGACTCGCTTCCCGAATTCCTCCTACCCCCGTCGAAAGCCAAGACGCCCCCATAGGAGGTCATATTATATTATAGCAAGTTTTAATATGATTTTCAATGGACTTAGTATAAATTTTTAATCTTAAATTCCTTCTCAACTTCTCTTCTTGCATCACGTTTTGCTATGTCTTCCCTCTTGTCATAAAGCTTTTTACCCTTTGCGAGGGCTAATTCAACCTTAACAAGTCCCCTTACAACGTATAATGATAAAGGTATTAAAGTATATCCCTTTTGGGAAACCAAACCTGCTAATCTTCTAATCTCTGACTTATGCATTAAAAGTTTTTTAGGGCGAAGAGGATCCCTATTGAAGATATTTCCCTTCTCATAAGGACTAATATGCATATTATAAACAAAAATCTCACCATCAACAACTTCTGCATAGCTGTCCTTTAAATTTGCTTTACCTAATTTAACGGACTTAACTTCAGTTCCAAAAAGCTCAATCCCCGCCTCATAAGTCTCCTCTATAAAATAATCATGCCTTGCCTTTCTATTTTCAGCTAAAACCTTTTTTTCGTTTTTCTTCATATCAACACCTCACATAGAACGCTAATGCTTACCCCTTTATTCATCTTATATTATAACAGCTAAATTTGTAAATGCAATAAAAAAATAGAGGCACTTTAAAGTGCCCTACTCCTCGACTAAAACAAAATCTATATTTCTACTTTCTATATCAACCCTATGAACTTTTACTTTAACTTCATCTCCCAGCCTATAAATCTTTCTTGTTTCTTCTCCAATCAATGCGTAAAGGTTTTCGTCAAATAAATAGTAATCATCCGTCATGCTATTAATATGAACTAAACCTTCAATTGTATTAGACAGTTCTACAAACATACCAAAGTGTGTCACGGAGGAAATTATACCTGTATAAATTTCCCCTATTCTTTCTGCCATATATTCTGCCTTCTTTAAATCTTCTGTTTCCCTTTCAGCTTCATCCGCCAATCTTTCCATATCACTTGACTGCTTTGCTGCCTTTTCAACAATTGCTTTTAATTTTTCTATCCTTTTTTCATCGATTTTCCCCTTTAAATATTCCTTTATTATTCTATGAATTATGAGATCCGGATATCTTCTAATTGGTGAGGTAAAATGGCAGTAATACTTTGACGCCAAACCAAAATGTCCTGAGCATTCAGGTGAGTATCGGGCCTGCTTTAATGAGCGCAAAAGAAGCATATCAACTATAGGCTGTTCCTTTTTACCCTTTGCACTCTCTAAAACTTCCTGCAGCATTTTAGGATGAATATCCTTTGCAAACTTTACCTTATAGCCTAAATTGTGAACAAATTCGTTAAAATGCATTATCTTTTCGTAATCAGGATCCTCGTGAATTCTGTAGACAAAAGGAATATTTGCCCAAAACATATGTTCTGCAATAGTTTCATTGCAAACTATCATAAACTCTTCAATTATCCTGTTTGCTATATCCCTTTCATAGGGTTTAACCTCAACTGGTTTACCTTTTTCATCAAGGATAATCTTACATTCTTCAAAGTCAAAATCCAAAGCTCCCCTTTGCATTCTTTTTCTATTTAGAATGTTACATAGCTCCTCCATTGCTTTAAAATCTTCATATAAATAATCATATCTTTTTATTAAATCCGGATCATTATCCCGCAGTATTTTTGTAACATCTGTATAAGTCATTCTTTCACATGTCTTTATAACGCTTTCGAATATTTCATAATCAACAACTTTACCATTTTGATCAATTGTCATGACGCAAGATAAAGTTAATCTATCAACCCTAGGATTCAAACTACAAACACCATTAGACAACTTTTTAGGAAGCATAGGAATAACTCTATCTACAAGATAAACACTTGTTCCTCTTTTTAATGCTTCCTTATCTAAAGGTGACTTTTCTTTAACATAATATGTAACATCTGCAATATGAACTCCAAGTTTAAATTTACCGTCAGGAAGTCTTTCAATTGATACTGCATCGTCCAAGTCCTTTGCATCTTCCCCATCTATTGTAACAATCTTTAAGTCTCTTAAATCTCTTCTTCTTTTTATTTCCTTTTCAGGTATTTCGTCTGGAATGGCATTTGCATATTCTTCAATTTCTTTAGGAAATTCCTCTGGAAGATTGTATTTTTTAATAATCGACAAGATGTCAATTCCAGGTTTATTTTTGTTACCTAATACTTCTATAATCCTTCCCTCAGGATTTCTTCTTTTTTCAGGCCATTTTGTAACCTCAGCTATAACCTTATCACCATCTTTAGCACCATTAAAGTTTGATTTTGAAATAAATATATCTTGATATATCCTTTTATCATCTGGAATAACAAAGCCAAAATAACTGTTTTTCTCAAAGGTTCCGACAACCCTTGTATTAGCTCTTTTTAAAATTTTAATAATTTCACCTTCAGCTGTTTTGGTCGGTGTTGCAGCTTTAATTATCCTTGCAACTACTCTATCATTGTGCATAGCTCCATTGATGTTTTCAGCTGGGATAAAAACATCCATTAACTTTTCATCATCAGGAATTACAAAGCCAAATCCCTTTTGGTGTCCCTGTAGTTTACCTATCACTAAGTTCATCTTTTCAGGAAGGCCATATTTTTCTTTACTTGTTTTAAAGATTAGTCCCTCTTCCTCCATCTCATCGATAATAGAGAAGAATTCTCCAATTTGTTTTCTGTCGATTTGAAATGCCTTTGCAAGCTCTTCTGCCGACATTGGCCTATAGCTTTCCCTTCTTAAAAATTCTAAAATAGATTCTTTAATTTTGCTCATGCAATCACTCCTTATAACCCCAATTCATTTGCAATTTCCTTCATAGCATCAATAGATAAGCTTAAAAACTCTTCTAAAGAAATGCCTATCTCCTCTATCGATTTTATTTGTTCTCTGTTGGCTCCCTTTGCGAAATCTTTTTTCTTCATTTTTTTAATGACTGAATCAACTGTTAAGCTTTCTAATTTTTTATCCGGCAATACAAGAGCTGATGCTATAATAAGCCCTGTAACAGGGTCAGATGCCCATAGAGCTTTATCAAGAAGGCTTACTCTTGGCAGTCCGTGAACCTCATTATGAACCTTAACGGCATAAACAAAATCATCAGGATATCCTAAATTTTGTAAAATTTCTGCTCCTATTATACTATGTTTTTCTGGAGTCTCATATGTTTCTTCATAGTCAATATCATGAACTAATCCGCATATTCCCCACTTTAACTCATCTTCCCCTAATTTCCTTGCAAGGGATTTCATTACAGCTTCAACGGCAAGCATGTGTTTTATAAGATTTTCATTTTTGACCCTTTCTCTAACCTGCAATAGAGCCAAACTTCTATCCATTATAACCCCTCCTAAGTATTTTTTGACAATTTAACTTTTTTATACATATAAAAGTTTAAATTAAAGACCTGCTTTCGCAGGTCTTTAATTATTTTATTAAGTTTAATAATATTCCACCGAATTTTGCAAACAATGGTGCAAATACAAGTGAAACAATTGTCATAAGCTTAATTAAGATATTCATCGCTGGTCCTGCAGTATCCTTAAATGGATCGCCTACAGTATCTCCAACAACAGCTGCTTTGTGGGCAAAGCTACCCTTTCCTCCATGTTCACCTGTTTCAATATATTTCTTTGCATTGTCCCATGCTCCACCGGCATTAGCCATTAGGATTGCAACTAAAACACCTGATACAAGGGCACCAGCAAGAAGTCCTCCTAACGCCTCTGCACCAAGAAGTAATCCTACTAAAAGTGGAACAACAACTGCTAAAACTCCTGGAAGAACCATTTCCTTTAAAGCAGCTGCAGTTGAAATATCAACACAAGTTTTATAATCAGGTTTTGCCTTACCTTCCATAAGCCCTGGTATGGACTTAAACTGTCTTCTAACTTCTTCAATCATGTGATTTGCTGCTTTACCAACAGCCTCCATAGCCAATGCACCAAAGAAATATGGTAAAACTCCACCAATTAAAAGTCCAACTAATGTCATTGGATTTAAAAGGTCAATTGCCTTTAATTGAACGGCCTGTGAATAGGAAGCAAACAGAGCAAGTGCTGTTAAAGCAGCAGAACCTATCGCAAAGCCTTTTCCTATTGCTGCTGTCGTATTTCCTACGGAATCAAGAGTATCAGTAATTTTTCTAACTTCCTTTGGAAGTTCTGACATTTCAGCAATTCCGCCTGCATTGTCAGCTATTGGTCCATAGGCATCAACTGCAACCGTCATACCTGTTGTTGAAAGCATACCTAAAGCAGCAAGTGAAATTCCATAAAGTCCAGCTAAAACATTTTGGCTTGAACCATATCCTCCCATTATAAAAAAGGCAAGGATAGTTGCAAAAGCAATAAATACAACAGGTAAAACAGCAGAATACATACCTACAGCTAAACCTGAAATTATTGTTGTTGCAGGCCCAGTTTCAGATTGTTTTGCAATCTTTTTAACGTGACTATAGTCTGCGGATGTATACATTTCTGTAAATTGACCAATTAAAACTCCAACTATTAAACCAGCTGTTATTGCAAAAAACGCTTTATAATCTCCAAATACAGTTTTACTTAATATAGCTGAAGCTATAATCACTAAAATACTGCTAACATAAGTTCCATTCTTAAGGGCCTTTTGTGGATTGGAATTTTCATCGCCTTTAACAAACAATGAACCGATAATTGAAGAAATAATACCTACAGCTGCTAAAATTAATGGGAATATTATCCCCTTGTTATCATTAAAAACTATAGCACCTAATGAAAGTGCAGAAATAATAGATCCTACATATGATTCAAAAAGGTCTGCACCCATACCCGCAACGTCTCCAACGTTGTCACCTACGTTGTCCGCAATAACTGCTGGATTTCTTGGGTCATCCTCAGGAATTCCAGCTTCAACTTTACCAACAAGGTCTGCACCAACATCGGCTGCCTTAGTATAGATACCTCCACCAACACGAGCAAAAAGAGCTATTGAGCTGGCACCAAGACCAAAGCCTGTAACTATGTTTGCATCTTTAAAAATCATGTAAAGTGCTCCTACTCCTAAAAGGCCAAGACCAACAACGCTCATCCCCATGACTGCGCCGCCAGAGAAGGCAATTTCAAGCGCTTTGTTTTGGCCTGTTCTTGCTGCATTAGCAGTTCTTACATTGGCCTTTGTAGCAACCTGCATTCCAAAAAATCCAGCTAAAATAGAAAATAGTGCACCAAAAATAAAACATAAAGCTGTTAACCAGTTTATAAAAAATCCAAGCACCAAAAATACAACTATAATAAATATTGATAATGACTTATATTCCCTCATTAAGAATGCCATAGCACCTTCATGTATGTAGCTAGCAATCTCCTTCATTCTGTCAGTTCCAGCATCTGCCTTTGAAATCTTATTTGATAAATAAAGAGCAAATAACAGCGCAATAACACCTGCAATTGGTGCTAAAACAATATTCATTATTGTACCCCCTTTGTGAATATTATTTGCCTGTTAAGTATACTAAAAGCATGGATGTAATAACAAAAAGAATCATGGCAAATACAGTAAGTTTTCTTAACTTACCTTCAATTGTTCTTCCTTTGTTTTTGCCAAAGAAAGTTTCAGCACCGCCTGATATTGCAGTTGATAATCCATAGGTTTTTGCAGGTTGACCTAAAACTGTAGTTATTATTATTAAACTTACAATTACATGGACAATAATAACAAATGTTTTCACCTAAAGCACCTCCTTATTAGAATCAATTCATATTTCATATTTTAACATATAAAAAAAATAAATACAATCATAATCATATATCATAATTATTTTATGTGCTATCATAAATTTTAAGCTAAAGGGCAGAGCCCTTTAGCTTATTTAGGGGTACAATAATGTTGGTTATTATCTTTTTACATTGTAGAAGGCCTTTGAACCAAGATATTCAGCAACTTCTCCAAGTTCGTCTTCGATTCTTAATAATTGGTTGTATTTTGCAACTCTATCTGTTCTTGCAGGAGCGCCTGTCTTTATTTGTCCTGCATTAACTGCAACAACAAGATCAGAAATTGTAGTATCTTCACTTTCACCAGATCTGTGGGATACAACCGCAGTATATCCAGCTCTTTCTGCCATCTTGATTGCTTCTAATGTTTCTGTTAGTGTTCCTATTTGGTTAAGCTTTATAAGGATTGAGTTAGCAACGCCCATCTTAATTCCTCTTTCAAGTCTCTTGGTATTTGTGACGAATAAGTCGTCTCCAACTAACTGAATCTTCTTACCTAATCTATCTGTTAATATCTTCCATCCATCCCAATCTTCTTCAGAAAGACCATCTTCAAGGGAAACAATTGGATATTTGTTTACTAAGTCTTCCCAGAAGGCTACCATTTCTTCTGCAGTTAATACTCTTCCTTCTCCTTCAAGGTGATACTTTCCATCTTCCTTATAAAGTTCTGTTGCAGCAGCATCAATAGCTATTGCAATTTGTTCACCTGGTTTATATCCAGCCGCCTCAATTGCTTCAATTATAACTTGAATTGCCTCTTCATTTGACTTAAGATTTGGTGCAAATCCACCCTCATCTCCTATTGCTGTGTTGTAACCCTTTTTTGATAAAGTCTTCTTTAGTGAATGATATACTTCTGCACACCATCTTAAAGCTTCTGCAAAGTTTGGTGCCCCTACAGGCATTATCATAAATTCTTGTATATCTACATTGTTGTCAGCATGCTTTCCACCGTTTAAAATGTTCATCATAGGAACTGGTAATACTTTTGCGTTAACTCCGCCTATGTATTGATATAACGGTAATCCAAGGCTTTCTGCTGCTGCTCTTGCTACTGCAAGTGATACACCTAAAATAGCATTAGCCCCTAGCTTTCCTTTATTTTCTGTTGCATCAAGTTCAATTAATGTTTTATCGATAAGAGTCTGATCAAATACGTTCATTCCTATAAGTTCTGGTGCTATTACATTGTTTACATTGTCAACAGCCTTTAATACACCTTTTCCATTGTATCTTGCCTTATCTCCATCTCTTAATTCTACAGCTTCAAATGCACCTGTTGATGCTCCTGATGGAACTATTGCTCTTCCAACAGTGCCGTCTTCAAGAACAACTTCAACTTCAACAGTTGGATTTCCTCTTGAGTCTAAAACTTCTCTCGCATAAATATCGATTATTTCTACATAGTTTTTCATTTTCATTCCCCTTTCTTATTATTTTTCTATTAAACTATTTCCTGTCATTTCTGCAGGAATTGGTAAGCCCATAAGATCTATTATTGTAGGAGCAATATCAGCTAATTTACCACCATCTTTTAACTTTATATTACCCTCTCCTACTACTATAAAAGGAACATAATTTGTAGTATGTGCTGTATAAGGTTCTCCTGTTTCATAATCGACCATAAGCTCAGCATTACCATGGTCAGCAGTTATATACGCTGCCCCACCCTTGCTTAATACCCTGTTTACAACCTTTCCAAGGCATTCATCAACAGCTTTTATTGCAGAAACTGCTGCATCATAAACTCCAGTATGACCAACCATATCTGGGTTTGCATAGTTTAATATAATAAAATCATATTTATCGCTGTCTATCATTTCTATTACTTTATCAGTTACTTCGTATGCACTCATTTCAGGCTTTAAGTCGTAGGTCGCAACCTTTGGTGAAGGAATCAATATTCTGTCTTCATCCTTATTGGGTGCTTCAACTCCTCCATTAAAGAAGAATGTAACATGGGCATATTTTTCTGTTTCTGCAATTCTTAATTGTTTTAATCCTAAATTACTTAAGTATTCTCCGAAGGTGTTTTTATATTTTTCAGGCTTATAGGCAATTTCAACATTTTCTATAGTTTTATCATATTGAGTCATGCAAACGAAAAACACTTTAAAATATTTTCTCTCAAATCCATCAAAATCAACATCTACAATAGACCTTGTTATCTGTCTTGCTCTATCTGGCCTGAAATTAAAGAATATAACTGAATCGTTTTCCTTTAATGTAGCCACCGGTTTATCTTCTTCAACGATAACTGTTGGAATCACAAATTCATCCGTTTTATTTTCTTCATAGGACTTTTCAACAGCTTCCCTTGCAGATCTTGCAATTTCACCTTCACCTTTAACTATTGCATTATAAGCAAGCTGCGTCCTCTCCCATCTTTTATCCCTATCCATAGCATAATATCTACCTGATATGGTTGCTATTTTACCTACACCTAGTTGTTTCATATAATTTTCTAATCTATCTACATAATCTAACGCACATTGAGGCGGAACATCTCTTCCATCAAGGAAGGCATGAACATAAACATTATTAAGGCCATTGTCTTTGCAAAGTTTTAATAGTGCCTCTAAATGTTCTATATGGCTATGAACTCCACCATCGGATAAAAGTCCAAAAAGGTGCATTGATGAATTATGAATTTTGCAATTTTCTATAGCCTTTAAAAAGGCTTCATTTTTAAAGAAATTTCCTTCTTCTATTTCCTTATTTATTCTTGTAAATTCTTGATATATTATTCTTCCTGCACCAATGTTTAAATGTCCTACTTCAGAATTCCCCATTTGTCCTTTTGGAAGCCCTACATCAAGGCCTGATGCACTCAATTTTGTATGGGGATATTTTTCCCAGTAAAATTTAAAATTTTTAGGATCTGCGTTATCTATTGCATTCCACTCTTTTTTTTCGTTAATTCCCCAGCCATCAAGTATAATTAATATTCTTGGCCTTTTAACCATCTTAATCCTCCTTATAGTTTACAATTGCTGCAAATTCTGTAGCGTTTAAACTTGCACCACCAACTAAGGCACCGTCTATATCGCTTTGTGCCATCTGTTCTTTTATTGTGGATGGTTTAACGCTTCCTCCATATTGTATTCTAATTTCTTCTGCTGCATCATTTCCAAAATTTTCACGGATGTAATTTCTAATAAACTTTATAACGTCATTTGCATCCTCAGCTGTGGCAGTTTTACCTGTTCCTATAGCCCATACAGGCTCATAAGCTATAACCATTTTAGCAACTTTAGCTTTATCTAAACCGTCTAAGTCCTCTTTCAATTGTTCTTTTATAACTTCATATGTTCTATTTTCTTCTCTTTCCTTTAAGGTTTCTCCAACGCAAAGTATAGGCGTTAAACCATGGACAAAAGCAGCCTTTACTTTTTTATTTATAAGCTCATCGTCTTCTTTAAATATCATTCTTCTTTCGCTATGTCCTAAGATTACATATTCTACCCCTAATTCCTTTAGCATTATAGGTGATACTTCTCCTGTAAAGGCTCCGTTTTCTTCAAAATACATGTTCTGTGCTCCGACTTTAATGTTTGTATCTTCAACCAAAGTTATAACCTGGGCTAAGGATGTAAAGGGCGGACAAACAACCACTTCACATTTTGCATCCTTTACCTTATCCCTCAGTTCTATAATAAGCTGTGCAGCTTCCCTTGCAGTTTTATTCATTTTCCAATTACCTGCAATTATTGGTCTTCTCATTATTTTTCCTCCTCAAAATTGTTGCCTAAGTTAAGATAAGGAAGGAAGATACTTAGTATCTTCCTATTTATCATTTAATGCTGCAATTCCTGGAAGTTCTAAGCCTTCAAGGAATTCTAAAGATGCTCCTCCTCCTGTTGATATGTGGGTCATCTTTTCTGAATATCCTAGTTGCTCTACTGCTGCTGCAGAATCTCCTCCTCCAATTATAGTCGTAGCATCAAGTTTTGAAAGCGCTTCTGCAACAGCTTTAGTTCCAACTGCAAATGCTGGCATTTCAAATACACCCATTGGTCCATTCCATATAACAGTTTTTGCATCACTTAAAGCTTCTTCATAAAGCTTTATTGTTTTTGGTCCAATATCAAGTCCCATGTATCCTTCTGGAATTTCAACATCTACTGTCATATGCTCTGCATCTGCCTTAAATTCCTTTGCAACTACATGATCTACAGGAAGATAGATTTTAACTCCCTTTGTTTGTGCTTTTTCAAGCATTTCCTTTGCATATTCTATCTTATCTTCCTCTAACAATGAGTTTCCAATGTTAAGCCCTTGAGCTTTTAGGAATGTATAAGCCATGCCACCGCCTATAATGAGCTTATCAACTTTTTCTAACAGATTATTAATAACTCCTATTTTATCTGAAACCTTTGCGCCTCCTAATATTGCTACAAAGGGTCTTTCAGGATTTTCAAGGGCCTTACCCATTATTGTAATTTCCTTTTCAATTAGAAATCCTGCAACAGCTGGAATAAATTGAGCTATTCCTGCTGTAGATGAATGAGCTCTATGGGCAGTTCCAAAGGCATCGTTTACAAATATATCAGCAAGGGATGCAAGTTTTTTAGCAAAATCTAAGTCATTCTTAGTTTCTGTCTTTACAAATCTAACGTTTTCTAATAGAACAACATCTCCCTCTTTCATTTCAGAGGTAAGTCTAATTGCATTTTCTCCAACAACGTCAGGATCCTCTGCAAGCTTAACTTCCTTGTTAAGAAGTTGTGATAATCTTTCTGCTACTGGCTTTAGGCTATACTTAAGATCATATCCTTCCTTGGGTCTCCCAAGGTGCGACATAAGGATAACCTTTGCTCCGTTTTCAATTAAATATTTGATAGTTGGAAGTGCAGCAACAATTCTTCTATCGTCAGTTATATTACCATCTTTATCCTGTGGAACGTTAAAGTCACATCTTACTATAACCTTTTTGCCCTTAACATCTATATCTCTCACAGTTTTTTTATTCATATATTCCCCTCCATTCTGAAAGTAATGTCCGGCCTTGACCGGACATTTATATTACATTCTTTCAGCTATATAATTTACTAGGTCCACAACTCTATTTGAATAACCCCATTCATTATCATACCATGCAACAACTTTTACCATGTTATCTATAACCATTGTTGAAAGTCCATCTACTATTGATGATCTTTCATCTCCCTTGTAATCCATTGAAACAAGTGGTTCATCTGAGTAACCTAAAATGCCTTTAAGTTCTCCTTCAGCTGCTGCCTTTAATGCTGCGTTTACTTCTTCAACTGTTGTTGGCTTTTGAACTTCGCAAACTAGGTCTGTTACAGAAACAGTTGGAGTTGGAACTCTTAGTGCAAAACCATTGAGTTTTCCCTTTAATTCAGGAAGAACTTTACCAACTGCCTTTGCGGCACCAGTTGTTGTTGGTATTATTGATTGAGCAGCTGCTCTTGCTCTTCTTAAATCCTTATGTGGTAAATCTAATATTCTTTGGTCATTTGTATATGAGTGAACAGTTGTCATTAAACCTTTGATTATACCAAATTTTTCATGTAAAACTTTAGCAAATGGAGCTAAGCAGTTTGTTGTGCAGGATGCATTTGAAATAATATGGTGATTTGCAGGATCATAATCCTTTTCGTTTACTCCCATTACTATTGTTATATCTTCATCTGTAGCTGGAGCTGTTATAACAACCTTCTTAGCACCTGCTTCAATATGAGCCATTGCCTTTTCCTTCTTTGTGAATAAACCAGTTGATTCGATTACGATGTCTACTCCAAGATCCTTCCATGGTAAATTCTTTGGATCCTTTTCAGCATAAATTCTAATTTCCTTACCATTTACAACTATTGCATTTTCCTTAGTTTCAACAGTGCCTTCAAATTTTCCGTAGAGTGAGTCATATTTCAAAAGATGAGCAAGGGTTGGAGCATCTGTTAAATCGTTTATCGCTACTATTTCTACGTCCTTATTTAGTCTTGTTTGTGCAATTTTAAAAACATTTCTTCCTATTCTTCCAAAACCATTAATAGCAACTTTAATTGACATAATATCCCTCCTAAATATGTAAAATTTTTTATTTTAAGTAAAAGATTAAACTTTTACTTGCTATGCAATATGTTAATAATCTCGTTGGCTGCGGCTTCATCTGTTACAAGGGCCATATTAGGATTGTTTACTCTTGTTGCTATAATCGCCTCAGCCTTATTTTTTCCACCGGCAATCGCCACTACATTCTTAATATTTTTCACATCGTAAAAATTTATTCCAATAGAAGGTGTTCTAAATATTGCCTCACCGTTTTTATTGAAATAATACCCAAAGGCTTCTGCAACTGCACCTTTGTCTATCAGCTCATTTATCTGCTCAGGTGGCATTCCTCTTCTTTTTGACATTTCATCGGCTCTGCCTATACCAAAGATTAACAAGTCAGATTTTGATAAGACATCTAATATTTCTTTAACTTCTGGCTCATTTGCGATGGTTTCTAAAGTTTCTGAACTAATATTATCAGGGACATGTAAAAGTCTATAATTTGCATTTATTTTTTTTGCTAAATTTGCCGTTAAAGTATTTGCTTGGATCTCAACATCTCTTCCAATACCACCTCTTGCTGGAAGGACTAACACATCCTTTGTATTAATCTTTGGAAAATTTTCAACAACTTGGGCTACTGAAGTCCCTCCCGTCAACGATATGATTGAGCCTTCATGTATTAGCTCCTTTATATAATTTGCACATACCCTACCCATTTCCTTTAAAACGGTTCTATCCTTTTCACTATCTCCCGGAACTATAATTATCCTTTTTATTTTTAGCAATTTTTGAACTTTTTCTTCTAAATGTTTATAATCATTTAAAACATAGATAATTTCCTTTAGCTCTTCAAGGATTTTCTCACCATCTTTAGTCAAAATCATCCCTATTGGATTAACCTCTACTAATCCTTGATTTTTTAAAAACTCAACTTCTGTTCTTACAATTCTTTCACCTAAATTAAGTTCCTGAGATAATGCTCTTCTACCAACAGGTTGATTGTAATATATAGTTTTTAATATTTCATACCTTTTCTTTAATAGGTCTATCATTTCTGGAATAATCTTTTGTTGTATTGAAAGGACTTTTTTCAAGAAAAAATCACTCCTCAGGTGCTTTAAATATGGGACTTAATTTGTCCCTATGTTGTTAATTTTGTCCCTCTTTCTAAATCAAATATATCACTTTTATTTATTTTTTTCAATAGCCTATTTAACATTTTTATCTAATTTTCTTAAATTTGAAGGTAAAATATTCATTTCCTCCCTATACTTTGTTACTGTCCTTCTTGAAATCTTAATACCCTTTTCCAATAAAAGGTCTGATATTTGAACATCTGAATAGGGTCTTCTTTTGTCCTCATTTGTTATTATTTCTTTTATTAATCTCTTTATATATTCAACAGATATCCTATCATCTTCTTGTGAAATCCCTCTTGATAAAAGGTCCTTTGCCAGCATTATTCCCTTTGGTGTTTGGACATATTTATTATTAACGGTTCTACTTATGGTAGATTCATGTAAGTTAGTTACCTTCGCTATATCACTAAGATATATAGTTTTTTTAGGTCCATTTTTAAATAAATACTCTTTTTGCTCCTTTGCAATATACGAAAATATTTTTTCAATGGTATTTTTCCGATTTTCTATGGCTTTTATTAGTGCAAAGGCTTTCTTGATCTTATCTTTAACAAATTCCCTTTCAAGGGTATCTCCATTTGCTAATATATCTACATACATTTTATTTATTTTAAGATTAGGTATTCTTTTATCCATTATTTCTACTTTAATTTCGTCTTTAATCTTATCAAAAAGGATAACTGCATCTGGAAAGATATATTGTGAAGAACTTTCCCTATAAACTAGCCCAGGTTTAGGATTTAGTTTTTTAATCACATTAATATAGTAAATTATTTTTTCTTTTTCTAGCCCTAAACACTTAGAAAGTTTTGTATAGTTTAGCTTTCCAACGTCCTCTAAATGTTCTTCTATAAGTTTTATTATTATATCATCTGCACATCCTGAATTGATCAATTGTATCTTTAAGCATTCCTTTAAATCCCTAGCACAAACACCGTATGGTTCAAAGGTCTGAATAGTTCTAATCAATTCTTTTACTTCCTCTGTCCTAACCCTAAGTTCCTTTGCTAAATCATCTATAGAGAGCATAAGATATCCAGCCTCATCTAAATTATCAATTATATATTTCCCAATTCTATATTTTTTATTATCAAGTTTTAAAAGTCTTAATTGTTCAAGTAAAATATCCCTAAGAGTTAGCTCCTTATTTTCTATAAATTCTTTTTGAATATTTTCATCGCTATTCTCCCTATAAGAAATGCTTTCATCATAGGACATTAATTGAATAAATTTTTTATCCTCTTCCTCATCTATGTCTAAAAGAGGATTTACCTCAATCTCTTCATAAACATATTTTTCCAAATCCAACACATTCATTTGTAAAATTTTTAAGGATAAATTCATATCTTGTGTTAAAATGAGTTTGTTTTCCATTTTTAAATTCAAGTCAAATTGCAACATATTCTTCCCCCACTGTAAAAAAATAATCTAATTGTATTATACAAAAAAATAAACAGGCATTGTAGCCTGTTTATCTTTCGCCCTTTGTATATGGAATTCCATCTGCTGCTGGTGGAGTAGTTTTTCCAACAAATCCAGCAAGCATAAGCATAGTTAAAAGATATGGGAAGGAATAATAAACCTCATCTGGAACCTTCCATCCAAATCCCTGTGCAACGATTCTAAAGGCTTCAGCAAAGCCAAATAACAAGCTTGCTGCAAGAGCTCCAAAAGGCTTCCAGTTTCCAAATATCATAGCCGCTAGTGCTATAAAACCTTTACCACTTACCATACCCTCTCTAAACAGGTTTGTAGCCCCGAGGGATAGCGCAGCTCCGCCTAATCCTGCAAAGGCTCCTGATAAAAGAACGCATAAATATCTCATTTTATAAACATTAATACCTAAAGTATCTGATGCCTTTGGATGCTCACCAACTGTTCTAATTCTTAGTCCAAGAGGTGTATAATAGAGCATTAAATGAAGAAGTAATGCTAAACCGAAGGCAATAAAAACAAACCAGTTAAGCTCTGCTAAGAGATTACCTATTAACGGAATTCCCTTAAAAAATTCCTTAGGATAGCTAAGCTGTGTCACGCCATCAGTTTGACCATCTCTTGCAAATATCTTAAAGAGTAAAAAGCTCATTAAAGCTGCAGAAAATATATTGATTGAAACACCAGAGATTGTTTGATCTGCTCTTAAGTTTATACTCAATACAGCATGAATTAGTGCTATTCCCATTCCTGCTATAATGGCAAATAACACTCCGACCCAAGCATTGTTTGTAAGGAATGATCCTAAAACTCCAAAAAATGCTCCAGCTATCATTATACCTTCAAGTCCTATATTTACAACGCCCGATCTTTCTGATATTACGCCACCTAAGGCTGCAAATATTATAGGAGTTGCCAATCTTAATGTAGCTGCAATTAATGAGACGAATAGGGAGATCGTTATGCTATGCATTCTTGATTGCCTCCTTTTTCTTCTTTTCTTTCAACCATTTGTATATATAATCAGCAGCTACAAATATAATAATTATACCCTGGATTATATATACAATTTGCTTTGGTATTCTAAACTTTTGAAGTATTCT
Source organism: Caloramator sp. CAR-1 (assembly GCF_030546345.1). Taxonomy (NCBI): domain Bacteria; kingdom Bacillati; phylum Bacillota; class Clostridia; order Eubacteriales; family Clostridiaceae; genus Caloramator; species Caloramator sp. CAR-1. Next base: position 36,473 of record NZ_JAUONW010000008.1, on the reverse strand, counting down.
AGCACTTGAGTTCAAGCCACCAAACAATAGTGATGAGAATAAAACTCCAATAGGATGGCTTTTTGCAAGTAAGGCAACAGCTATTCCGTCAAAACCATAATTAGTAAATCCAACAAGCTGATGGGCTTTATGAATAGTTCCCGCAACGTGAGCAGCGCCACCAAGACCTGCTATTGCCCCTGAAATTACCATTGCCAAAATGATATTTTTCTTTGAATTAATACCGCCATATTCTGCAGCATGCATATTAAGTCCAACTGCTCTTAATTCATAGCCAATTGTTGTTTTCCAAAGCAGCCAATATATAACGAATATCAAAGCAATACCAATAAACAATCCAACATTTACTCTTTCTGAGGGACTTAAAAATCTATATAATTGTGCTGATTCTAAAATCATTTTTGATGAGGCTGAGCCTTCCCTATGAATAGGCCCCTTAACGAAATAGTTTGAAACATTCATTGCGATAAAATTCATCATTATAGTATTAACAACTTCGTTAGTTCCAACCTTTGCCTTTAAATATCCAGGAATTGCAGCCCACACTGCCCCAAAAATTAAACCACCTAATAAGACTAATGTAACATGTATTGGTGCTGGAATTCCAGGAATTAAACCAATAAGTGCTGCTGCAAGCATCCCCATTATAAATTGTCCCTCAACTCCGATATTAAATAAACCTGTTCTAAAGGCTACAGAGTGTGCAAGTCCTGTAAAAATAAGTGGAGTCATTGCAACTAATGTTTCTATAAAATTTGCCCTTTTACCGAATGTTCCTTCCCAAATAGCTGAAAATAATGTTGCTGTTCCATCAATAAATCCTAAATTTTTTGCCCACATTACAAAAAATACTGCAACAAACAATCCTAAAAGAATTGCTATGAGAGGGAACATTAAAACGTCTATTGCCTTTTTAACCAAAGCATTAAAAGCTACATTTTTTGTTTTATTGTTTATCATGTTCTCCCTCCTTCTTATTTAAAGTTCCTCCTGCCATGAGGATACCCAATTCCATTTCATTTGTCTTATCAGCATCTAAGATTCCTACTATCTTTCCATCATACATAACTGCAATTCTATCTGAAAGGGCCATGACTTCATCAAGTTCAAGGGAAACTAATAGGACTGCCTTGCCCTTATCTCTTTCTTCTACTAATCTCTTATGAATATATTCAATTGCTCCAACATCTAGTCCTCTTGTTGGTTGTGTCGCTATTAAAAGTTCTGGGTCCTTTGTAATTTCTCTTGCAGCAATAAATTTTTGCTGATTACCACCTGATAGTGCCCCTGCATGAACCTCTTCATTTGGAGTTCTAACATCAAAATCGTTTATTAACTTTTTAGCATGTTCTCTAATAACGTCATAATTCATTATAATTCCCTTTGAGAAAGGCTCCTTATCATGCTGGCCCAAAACGGCATTTTCAGTTAACGAGAATTTTAAAACCAAACCATGTTTATGTCTATCCTCTGGAATATTACTAATACCAGCCTCTATGATTTCCTTTGGTGCTCTGTTTGTTAAATCATTGCCCTTTAAGATTACTCTTCCACCAGTTGCCCTTCTAAGTCCTGTTATAACCTCAACAAGCTCAGTTTGTCCGTTACCATCGACACCTGCAATACCAAGTATTTCGCCTGACCTTACTTCTAAATCAATACCCTTTAATTTAGGCAGCTTTCTATGATCCAAAGCCTGAAGATTTTCAATTTTTAATACAACATCTCCTACCTTTGCTGGTTTCTTTTCAACTACCAAATTCACCTTTCTACCAACCATCATCTCTGCAAGAGTATCCATGTCAACATCCTTTGTATTTACTGTATCTACTACCTTACCCCTACGAACTATTGTTACTCTATCACTCATATTCATAACTTCTTTCAATTTATGAGTAATTAAAATAATTGATTTTCCTTCCTTTACAAGATTCTTTAGAATCTGTCCTAATTCTTCTATTTCCTGAGGAGTTAAAACTGCGGTAGGCTCATCCAATATTAATATCTCTGCTCCTCTATATAAAGCCTTTAATATTTCAACTTTTTGCTGCTGTCCAACAGTAATGTCTTCTATAATGCTATTTGGATCCACATTAAATCCATATTTATCAGCAAGCTCTTTTACATCCTTTATTGCCTTTTTGTAATCTATTTTAAAACCAAAGGCTGTTTTAGGCTCACTACCTAATATTATATTTTCAGCAACTGTAAAATTATGAACAAGCATGAAGTGTTGATGAACCATGCCTATTCCCATAGCTATAGCATCTGATGGTCCCTTTATATTAACCTTCTTTCCATTAACATAAATTTCTCCTTTATCTGGTTGATAAAGACCATATAAAATATTCATCAACGTTGTTTTTCCAGCACCATTTTCACCAAGTAGAACGTGAATTTCTCCTTTTCTAAGTTCGAAATCTACATTATCGTTTGCAATAACTCCTGGGAATATTTTGGTGATACCTCTCATTTCAATAACTTTTTCCACTTATAATCCTCCTTCCTAAGCGTTTAAAAAAGCTAGATGCTTACGCATCTAGCATGCAATCATATTTGTGGTGCTTGGAATGTATCAACTTCAGCAGGCTTAGTTGGAACTGTGAATTTACCATCAATAATAGCTTGCTTATATTTATTTGCAAGATCAATTACTTCCTGTGGAACAGCTGGATTAATAGTAGGTGATATTCCAACACCATCTTCCTTTAAGCCAAGAACTACTGTTCCTGATGCGAATGTTCCTTCTATTGCTGCCTTTGAAGCAGTATATGTTGCAGTGTCAACTCTCTTAATCATTGATGCTAATATAACATCAGCTTTATCTGGAATTAGAACTGCTTGGTCTGAGTCAACACCAATTGCCCACTTTTTCATTTCCTTTGCAGCATTGAAAAGTCCTATTCCTACACCACCAGCTGCATGGTAAATAACGTCTGCACCATCGTTATACATTTTCTTTGCAATTTCATACCCTAATGCGACATCGCTGAAGCTGTTTGCATATTGAACAAGAACCTTAGCGTTTGGATTTACAGCCTTAACACCTGCTCTAAATCCAGCTTCAAATTTTTCAATAAGTTCAAACTTAATCCCACCAAGGAATCCTATTATGTTTGTTTTAGTCATCTTACCAGCTATAACACCCATTAAGAAGGAACCTTCTTCTTCTTTGAATACATATGAAGCAACGTTTGGAAGATCTACAACTGAGTCAATAATTGCAAATTTCTTATCAGGATTGTTTTGTGCTACTGCCTTAATAGCATCTGCCATCTTAAAGCCAACGCCAAATACTAAATCATTGTCAGCCGCTAAAGTTGTGAGATTTGGTTCATAATCGTCTGCTGATTTTGATTCAATAATTTGTGGTTCAATTCCGTATTCTGCTTTGATTTTTTCAAGTCCTGCAATAGCTGCATCGTTGAAGGATTTATCTCCCTTTCCTCCTTCATCAGTAGCAAGACCAATTTTAATTTGAGTTTGGTCTGTAGGTTGTTGTGCTTCCTTCTTTGCACAACCTGCAAAAAGACCTGCAACAAGAGTTAATGTTGCAATTAAAGCAATAAGTCTTTTCATTTTTGTTCCCCCTTTATTTTAGTTTTCATATTAAATATATTCTTTGCAGAATTCTAAAATCCTGCAAATTTTTCTACTATTTACAAAATGTTCAAAATGCACAAAATTGTTATATAGGATGCATATATAAATATACGACATTTTTATAAAATAATCAAGAAGAATTTTTTTGAAATATATTATTATTTAAAATAAAATATAATAATTCAAAAAAATTTTTTATTTATAAAATTATATAAAATTGGCACCTTAATTTTAAGGTGCCAATAAATTATCAATTTTATGCTATATATCCCTTAGATTTTAAAACATTTATTGCCTTTTCTTCATCTTCATCTGCAACTAGTATTATTGGGCCTGTGCATCCCATGCCGCTTTCTGAATAAATTCCATTTGCCCAAAGCTCTTTTACTGCATTTTCAAGTTCTAATATATCAACACCAGCAATTTGAGCTGTAACAACCTTTTTAGGTGGTGCTGTAACTTCCTTAACTTCAGCCGGCTGATTTGACTTGGTAATCTTCGATAAAATTTCTTTAAGTCCTGCTTTGTTTGCCTTTTCAAATTCTTCTTTTGCTATATTAATTATGTTGTTTTGAGCACAAGTTGCACAAAATCTTAACGCTTCACAAACAACTGGTGCACCTGAAGCCCTTGAAATAATGCAAATTAATCTTTCATATCCTTCACCTATTCCTGGCCCATATCCATATCCTAAGGCTTCATAATCTCCACCTGTTGTAAAGGATGAGAATATTTTTACTAAAAGATTACCTGTCAAAGAGTCCATTACCATAACATCCGTTGAACCTGCGAGAAGGTCATTTCCCCTCATTACAACTCCACCATCGGATCTTATGGACTCTGCAAAATTTATATCATAACCATTTTCCTTAAGCTCCTTAAGAGCCTTTTCAACCTGTCTTGCACCATCTACATTTAATATTCCAACTGTTGGATTTTTAATACCACATGCTTTTGCTGTAATTACTCCATATATTGCATTTTTAACCATACCCTCAACTCTATTTGTTGATGAGGTTCCTGTTGTAGTAGAAAGTATCAATTCTCTGCCTTTTCCTGGGGTAATAACTCTACCTACAGTTGAAACACCAATTGGGAAATTATAATGTTGTGTTACACAGCCATGTATTTCCCCTTTATCTAACAGCTCTTCCATTAGCTTGTGTCCTTCTTCATCATTTGCAACTTCATAAACAGTTAAATTAGTTTCAACCTTTGGTCCAATTAAAACCACTTCAAAATCTGAGTATTTTCTTGTTGCAAGTTCAGCAGCTTTAACAAGCTCCTCTACCCCATGTTCGCTACCAAATGTAGTTAAACCTATCCTAACTTTTTTGCCAAAAGTTCCACTTTTTATCGCATCGGCTATTTCGTTAAATACTTCACCGATTAGCCTCTTTACATTTTCATTAGCCATAGTATCACCTCTTACTTTTGAAGTAGATATGAGGCAAATTCCTTCATAGCTTCTGCCACCATGTTCTTTACTTCTTCCTTTGAAATTGTTGTATCTTCTTGCTTTCCTGGATTCTTTTCAACAACAAAGGATATACCATCAAATAGATTTGTCATTCTTGCAAGGAACAAGCTTCCCTTACCAACAAGCATAAATCTATTCATAGTTCCATTAAGTATCTTTTCAACACCAAAACCAATTATCGGAACTCCTGATGGAACGTGTCCTTGTGTTGGAGCAAAACCAACATAACCGCAATTCTTTGCAAATTCTGCCATCTTAGCCTTTTCTATTTGACCCTTCATAACAGCAAGAGCTGCAATCATCTTATAGTTAGAAGCTGGAACATCTCCTGCCCCTGCTGTTTCTGTAGCATCTGGGTTTTGCATTTCTGTTGAATATTTATCTATATCAGTAAACTTTAATCCTAATTTCTCAAGTGGTTTTGCAACAATTGCTTCCATAACAGCTTGTGGTGTTGCACCAGAGCCTATGTTATGCTTCCCTATTGCATCAGTTCTTATAATTGGATGAACACCATCGTTTTCTGATACTAAAACTGCAAAGCCACCTAAAACATCCTCAACAATTGGGAATCCCTTTTTAACATGGTCCTTACCGTTCATACCGAGTTTTGCAGTAGCGCCACCGCCTACAACAACGATATTCTTAAATACCCCTGATTGAACTAATCCAGCAGCGTTTACAAGGGCATGAGTTGGACCTGCACAGAAACCTCTGATATCGCATCCTGTTGCATTCTTAAGACCTACCACTTCACCGATAGCCTTTGCGAAGTTTCCTCCGCCTCTTTGATTCATATCACCGCAAGCTTCTTCTGAACATTCTATTATGTAATCTATTTCATCCTTGTTAATTCCCAATTTATCTATTAAATGTAAAACTGCTAAAACTCCTGATGCCTTAACAGCTAAATTTTCTGTAATAACATGTGCTGATAAATTTTTATCAAATTCATGGGCTCTTTTTACGCATCCTACTAATTTACCATTCATGTAAAGTCCTTCTGCTATTCCTGAATCCACCATCTTTTCAATTTCTGATGCATCAACACCTTCACCAAGTTTTGCTGCATAGTCCTTTAATAACTTGTGGGCTTCAAATTTAGCTTTAACTTGCTTTGTAAATTCCTTTTCTAATTTTACAAGGTCAAAGGCATCGCTAATTTTAATAAGACCATAAAACTCATCTTGAGGCATAATTTCTCCAAATTTTCCAAATCTAGTAGCCCCTTCTAGTTTATGATTAAACCATGGTCTTGATAATTTTGCCAATTCTTCAGGATCATAATTGCCTATGTATGTCTGTGTTACCGGATATGCAACTACGTCTTCAAATGGTCTTAAATGTTCAACAGCCTTTTTTAAATAATCCGAAGCTGGGTTAATTTCTCTTTCTAATGTTTGAGTTGTTCCATTGTGCATAACCATATCTGGAGTATGCACTAAAATATAACTTGCACCTTTTAATACTGGAAACATAATAACACCTCCATTAAAATTATAGGTCGGGGTTTAGGGATAACCCCTTAAAATCCCGACCCTTAATATTAGTCTTCAAAAACTGTTTGTTCATGAATTTCAGTTTGTAATGCTTTAAGAGCCTTTTCAACAAGCTTTCTTCTTAGTGCCTTTTCCTCTTCATGCGATAATGATGGATTTCCAAGTGGGTGAGGAATAGCAACTGTTGGAACTATTCTGTTTGCTCCAACTGTCTTTGAAATTGGAACAATTGTGCACATATGAACTACTGGAAGTCCTGCTCTTTCAATTTCTTTTACCATCGTTGCTCCGCAACGTGTGCAGGTACCTCAAGTAGAAGTTAGAATTACAGCCTGAACGCCGTCAGCAATAAGTTGTCTTGCAATTTCTTGACCAAATTTAGCAGCATTCTTAACTGCAGTTCCGTTACCAACTGTTGAATAATAGTATCTGTGTAGCGATCCAATCTTGCCTTCTTTTTCTAAATCTCTAAGAACATCAACAGGTAATACTCTGTCTGCATCTTGATTTGCATATACTGGGTCATATCCCCCATGGGCTGTTTCGTATGTTTCAGGAGTTAAATCATAAACTCCTTCAATATCATATTTTCCAAATTTGCTTGCACTTGAACTTTCAATTCTATCTGGATTACCCTTTGGAACTATACCACCTGATGTAACAAGTGCAATCTTTGCTTTAGTTATATCAGCTATAGGTGGATTTGGTGCAACTCTATCAAATACAGGCATCTTAAATTCAGTTTCAAATGGTTCACCCTTAATCTTTTTAATGAGCATATCAACTGCTCTCTTTGAACCTCTCTCCTCAGCGAAATAGTTCTTTCTAATTCCTCTTTCTATATAGCCTTCCTGTGCTGGTGTTCCTATTTCTTCACCCTTTGCAAGCTTTAAGGCAAGTGCAGCCATCTTGGGAACAGCATCCCTCATGCCAACTGCACTGTCTTTAGTAGAAATTATATAAAGATCTTTTTTGTATAAGTCAACACCTGGATTTTCAATATACATACCAGTTACAACTGGTATTCCAAGTTCATCCTTAACAGCCTTTGCAATAGTTGCACAAGCTGTTCCATATCTTCCAGCGTTAAATGCTGGTCCTGCAATAAATATATCTGGGCTATATTTTTTTACCATTTCAAGTATTTGCTTTAAAGCAGCATCAGTATTTTCTGCAAAATATGAGTCACCACATATAACTGTAGCTACAATCTGAGCTTCTCCTTTAAAGGCATTATTTAATGCCATACCTGGTCCTACAAATCCTTCTCTAACTTCTGGGGCTATATGCGCCTTTTCTTCCCCACCAATGTTGGCAAAGAATTGGTTTAGATAATGAACAACTTTAAACATTTAAAATTTTCCCTCCTCTCGGCGGCTTAATCAGTCCTTAAATTGGCTGAACTGCTCCCTTATACCGCTAACTTCTCTGCTTATAGCCTCAACATCAAGAACCATTTCCATCATGCCACATTGTTCTTCATAAACAGCAGCATCGCACTCTTCTTTTATTACAGGTTCGAGGATATGATATACCCTAAGTCCTAATGAAACTCCTGCTAATGGTCCTGCATAAGTTGGGTCACCAGCAGTTACTGTTTCCGCTGAAAGTCCTGCAGATTCAGCTTCAGCAGTTCCTAAAAGAACAACTATATTTTCAGCACCATATTGTTCAGTTAAATCTTTAACTCTTTGTTGGATCTCCAGATCCATTGCACCTGCAGCCGTTCAAACAAAACATTCAGTTGATGTAAATACAACTTCTGCTCCTGCACTCTTTGCACATTCTTCTATTGCTGGGCCTGGGATTCCATCTCTATCGCCAATTGCTATAACCTTTCTATCCTTTAAAATCATATAAATACCTCCTTTTGAAATTGTTTTTCAATTAGAATGTCTTTGCAGATAAATATCCAAATCCTACTTCTGATGTTGCACCTGTTATAACTTGAATTTCTGCTTCTATTGATCCATCTGGTCTTAATGAACCTGCAAAGCCACCTGCTATAACATCTGCAGCTTCTGGATGGCCTATTACCTTCTTCATTGGAGGTAACACAATAACTTCATTTGCATTACCTGCAGTAACAACTGCATCTCCCTTTGGAGTTGAGTCTGCGAGGGATTGTGATGAACCGTCTCTTCCTGCATACTCATCAGTTACAAGAACAGTCTTTATGCCCTTTTCTTCTATCTTATAGCAGTTCATAACAAGGTCAGCATCCGGATTACCAAATCCTTCTTCTGAAATAATAACTGCATCTGCACCTAAGAATTCTACAAGCTTTGCAGTATAGTTTGATGATCTTTCCTTATCAGCAAGATATACGTTTTCATTTGTTATAACACAACCTAAGAAGTTGATATCCTTACCATGTCTTTCATATAAATCTTCAATAATTGGATGATTCATATGAACATAAGTTGGGTTCTTATCACATGCTGATACGCAGTTACCACTGATTATAGCACCATCAAATACTTCTGTTGGATAAATGAATGTTGGAATAATCTTTTTAGCATCAACACCGTATACATAGGTATCATGCAATAAGCCTTGGCTTTGGAGCATGTAAACATAAATAACCTTTGGAAGATTTGGATATTGTGCTACTTGCTGTAAAAGTGGTAATGTTTCATAAACCTTAACTTCATCAGGTGTTACGTTCTTGCCTGCCTTTCCTAAATAAGTAGCAGCTTTTAATCCAACCATTCTTACAGCTTCTTCATGCTCATGTTGTGGAAGATTATCAACTGGTTCGCATATCATTACAACATTATGAGTTTTTGAGAATGGAGTATATTTTGCTCCTTCTCCTGACATATCGATAATACCTTCTTGGAAACCAACAATCTTTCCAGTTGTAACTACAGCAGCTCCCTTTAAAACATGAGTTTTTCCTGAGCCAACTGTATCTACCTTTGAGATAAATCCTGGGAAAATTCCTCCTGGTCCTTCCACTTTAACTCTTGGTTCGATAACATCCTTAACTGGGATTATTCTTGCTTCTTCACCGGGATGAACAATGTCAACGTCGATGGATTTTAATCTTTCATCTCCACCTACTTCCTTTAAAAGTTCCTCCTTGTTGATGAAGAGAATACCATTTTCAACTTTAGTTTCTGGACCAAATTGAACGTCCTTAATATAAATTTTTCCTAATTCGAGGCGCAAAGCCTTCACCTCCTTTAAATTTTGAACACTTACAAGATTCTGAAACTTTATGTCAACCTAGCCTTAGGCTAGGTTGTAAGCCTACTTATAAAATCTTTTAATCATTTCTTCTATATCTGCTGCTGAATGAATCTTATCTGGAGTTAAAACCTCTGCCTTTTCTCCATTTACATACATAATCATTGTTGGAAGACCTAAAACCTTTTGAGCAATAGCAAGTCTTCTATTTTCACTTGTATTTAAGCTGCAGAATTTGATCTTATCTCCATACATCTCTTCGAATTTATGAACATCTGGCATAAGTTGCTTACACTTTTCACATTTATCTCCCCAGAAATCAACAAATACCGGCTTTTCAGTATAATTTAAAACCTCAGCTTCAAAATTATCCTTATTTACTTCTAACATTACTATCCCTCCTATTTGTTAAATTTTTCATTAATATATTCTTCTGCAGCAACAGCAGCAATAGCACCGTCAGCAGCTGCAGTAATAACCTGTCTTAACATCTTCACCCTAACGTCACCGGCAGCGAATACACCTTCTACATTGGTTCTCATTTCTTCATCAGTTGGAATGTATCCCTTTTCATCAAGGGCTATCTTTCCTTCGAAAACCTTAGTTATTGGATCTAGACCAACAAATACAAATACACCATTTACAGGAACCTCTGAAACCTCACCAGTTTGAAGATTTTTAACAACTAAACCTTCAAGTATTTCATCGCCTTTAGCTTCTTCAACAACACTATTTAATATAAACTTAATCTTTGGATGGTTCATAGCCTTTTCAACTAAGTATTTAGCTGCTCTAAATGTATCTCTTCTATGTATAATTGTTACGCTTTCAGCAAACTTTGTTAAATATAAAGCTTCTGTTATAGCTGAATCACCACCACCAATAACTGCAACGTCTAATCCTTCAAAGAAATCTGCATCACATGTTGCACAGTAGGATACTCCTCTTCCTCTTAATTCAATTTCCCCCTTAAATCCTGCAAGTCTTGGAGCTGCACCTGTTGCAATAATTACAGTTTTACCGTGATATTCCCCTTCTTTTCCCTTAACTACTTTAATATTTCCTGAAAAATCTACATCTACAACTTCATCATAAACAAATTTTGTTCCAAATTCCTCTGCTTGATGTTTCATTCTTTCTGTTAAAGCTGGGCCTGTGCAATTTTCAATTGATCCTGGATAATTTTCAAGTTCTGCAGTTGTAGCAGCTTGACCTCCAAATACACCCTTTTCGATAATCAATACATCAAGTTTTGATCTTGACCCATAAAGACCTGCTGCAAGTCCAGCTGGTCCTCCTCCAATTATAACTATGTCATAAACATGATTTGACATTTTACCACCCCTTATCTGTTTAATGCATTATATATTAAATCAAAATCGATAACCTTAAAATCATAAAGAACATTTTCCGGCCATTCCCTTGGCGGTTTATTCTTTATTAAATTTTCTGCTGTTTCTATACTTTTCTCTATATACATTAACGAGTCAACATCTAACTCATCCGATTTTTTTAAACTTAAAGCTACACTTTTATAGGGTGTCTGATTAGGCTTTATACTACCCATTAGAGGATGGGTTAATAATTTATGATGTTTATGAATATAGTCCCTAACTTTATATAAAACATCTAAAAGCTTACCATCTACAAATTCTACTTGATGTTTGTCCTTAAATTTTTCTAAAGCCATATCATTATTCGTTACTATTATTACCTTTTCCATTTAAAATTACACCTCATAAAGTTAAAAACTTTAAATATTAAATAAAAAGAGGATGCAATGTTTGCCATTACATCCTCTGCTTGCCCAGAGTTCTGTCAGCAAATAGTTCTTTTGCCTGAGAGTATCATTAGGTTCGGCTAACCTAACTTACCCCTTCGGCGCCCATCAGGGTCTCTCCTACTTGCTTCATCCAGACATTATTTAACTTTCAATTATATTATATTACATATTAACATAAATTGCTATTGTTTTTTTCAATATTATTAATAAATTTAAATAATTTCCTGCAAATTTTTGTAAATATTACAAGAAAAATTACTATTTACTGAAAAAGCATATTCCAACAACACCCGGTCCTGAGTAAGTAGCTATAACAGTCCCTGCTATAAAATTAAGTATCTTTTCAATATTGTATCTTTCTTTTACCATCGTTCCTAATTGTTCTCTTTCTTCAAAATATGAAACCGTTCCAACAGCTATAGGCTTAGAAGTATCAACATCCATTTCTTCTAAATATTCTGTAAGTCTTTCTATAGCCCTCTTTAGTCCCCTAACTTTATCATATACATATAATTTACCATCCTCCATATGGATTATAGGTTTAATATTTAATATTTTTGCAATTGTTGCCTGAGCACCAGATAATCTCCCACCTTTTTTAATATATTCAAGATCATCAACAGCAAAGGCTACTCTTACTTTTTTGCTATATTCCTTCAAAGTATCCACAACTTCTTTTATAGCTTTGCCTTGTTTTAATAATTCAATAGCTAAAAGAACTAAAAGTCCTGTTCCAAAACTTACAACCTTTGAATCGATAATGTGAATCTTATCCGTATTTAACATTTCTTTTGCTATATTTGCTGATTGAAAAGTTCCACTAACACCAGAGGACAAATGAATTGAAATGATTTCTTTTCCTTCATCAATTAATTTTTTATATACATCGTAAAATTCCTTTGGGTTAACTTGGGATGTTTTAGGCAATTCATCAGATTCATCTAAAAAGCTTATTAACTCATCGATGGATAAATCCACTCCATCTTTATAAGACATACCTTTGTAAGTTACAGTTAAAGGGGCAACTACAACTCCATGTTTTTCAATTATATCCTTAGAAAGGTCTGCTGTGCTATCTGTTACAATTACTATATTTTCCATAGAAACCTCCTTGTTTATTTCATATTTGGAAAGCCAATTTGCCTTAACGCTTCGAACATGATAATAGCTGCTGAATTTGACAAGTTCAAGGATCTATCGGTAGTCTCAACCATTGGGATCCTTATAAGGTTTTCCTTTAAAAGATCCCTTATGTAATCAGGAACACCTGAGGATTCCCTTCCAAAAATAATAAAATCTCCTACATTATATTGAACATCAGTATATAATTTTTTCCCTCGGGTTGTCGATAAAAACATTCTTTTACCTTTATGTTTTTCATAGAATTCTTCAAAACTTTCATAATAATGCACATCTAAATCTTTCCAATAATCCATTCCGGCTCTTTTTAAGTATTTATCTGTAAGCAGAAATCCTAATGGTTTTATTAAATGAAGTGAAGAATTTGTTAAAACACAAGTTCTTCCAATATTGCCTGTATTCTGAGGAATCTCAGGCTGATATAAAACTATATTTAAATTCAATATTATCCCTCCTGAATTCTTTTAATCTTATTTTAACAATCATTTAAAATTTATTCAAGCAGAGTTATCATAAATAAAAGGCATCCATAGCGGATGCCAAATAATTATTTAATAATATGCTTTTCATTCCAAATTTCCTCTGCAACCCTTGCCCATTCATTTGCATAATACATTAGCTTTTCCGATAACTCATCTACTGTTTCATCATCGTTTAATTGTGTTGAATATGCATTAGTTTCATGAACCATTTCCTTTAAGGCTTCTGGATTATCAATTAACGGACAGGGCCTTAATTGATTTTCATTAAATGGCTGTCTCTTTCTATATGCCTTAAATAAAGGAGATTGTAACACTTCCAAAAGTGAGTGTTCTTTTATATTCATATTTGAATAATGGATAAAAGCACACGGTTCACAATCTCCATTTGCATTGATATGGAAATACCTTCTTCCACCTGCTATACACCCTCGTGAAAATTCGCCGTCATTCCAAAAATCCAGAACAAAAATAGGATCCTTTGCTCTTATTTCATTAATTCTTTTATACATATATTTTCTTTGCTCAGGAGTTGCCATAAAGTTAACATCACTGTCTTTTCCAACAGGGACATAAGTAAAATACCAGCCGAATCTACAACCCTTTTCAATCATAAGATCTATATATTCTTGTGATGCAACAGCTTCCGTATTGTATCTGTGATAAGTAGTAGAGAAGCCAAAAACACAACCTGCTTCTTTTAATATATCCATTGCCTTCATAACTGCTTTAAAAGTTCCCTTTCCACGTCTCATATCAGTTTCTTCTTCAAAACCCTCTATACTAAAGGCTACTGCAAAGTTTCCTACCCTTTGCATTTCCTTAGCAAATTCTTCATCTATTAATGTTCCATTTGTAAAGGATAAAAATGCACAATCATCGTGCTTTTCACATAATTTTATTATATCATTCTTTCTAATTAAAGGTTCTCCACCTGAGAAAATATACATATAGATTCCAAGCTGTTTTCCTTCAGTTACAATTCTATCAAGAGTTTCAAAGTCTAAGTTCCATGTTTTATACATTCCAGCCCAGCATCCTATACAATTAAGATTACATGCTGACGTTGGATCCATCAAAATAGCCCATGGAATGTTACAATCATATTTCTTCTCATTTTCAAGCTGCATAGGAATGCCAAAGAAAGTTGCATTTAAAAAGTAATTTATACCGATTTTTTCTCTAACATTAGGATGCGTCTCTGTTAAGAGCTTGTAAGTATACTTATACCAATTGCTATCTTTGTCATCAAGATATTTTTTTATGGATGCTATATATTTTTTATCCTGTTCCCTTATTACTATCTTTTCTGCCCAATTGATTAGCTTAGGAAGATTCTTCTCAGGTTCTTTCAAAACATACTTTACAACTTCCTTTATTGCTGCCTCTCCTAATCTTGTCTTAGCCAAATTCATTGTAAAACCCCCTTTTCCCTTACTATTAAATACTTATTACAAATGATTAAAAAAAATTCCATATTTAATTATACACCTATTTGTTAAAATTGTATTTTTTTAGCAGTTAAATTAACATAAAAAATAGCACAACTAATTGTGCTATTTTAAAAATCTACTAATTATCTTATTTCTATGGATTTTTACTGCCTTCTGAGGGCATAACTCATGGCAACAAAAACATCTTATACAGGTTTTATAATCAACATGTGGTTTGTTATTCACCATTTTAATGGACTTTGGTGGGCACACATCATGGCATCTGTTGCATCCTATACAAACATCATATTGAAAAACTGGTCTTGGTGAAAGATAATAGGTTAAGAATTCCTCAACTCTTTTAGGAACTCTTCCTCTAAAAAAGTTAACGCTTTTTGTATTTGGGAGCTTATATTTTAATATAAAATTATTTATATTTTCACCTTCAAATTCTATGTCATCTATCCTCCCTGTGCATAAATTCCTTTCAATAGCCCTTTGAACTGTCGGAACATCTTCAGGATTTATTCCCATAACATAAGAACCAGCAACATCTAAATAATATGGATTAAAGGATGCCAATATAAGACCAGTTTTTTTAGGCACTCCTGCAGTTGGTCCATCCCCCTCCATTCCAACAATACCATCGATTATAGAAAAATGAGGCTTTACTGTCTCACAAATATCTACAAGCAAATTTGAAAAGTCTTTTATATCTGGCATTTTTAAATGATATTCTGCTTTATAAATTCCGGGTATCATCCCAAATAAAACTTTTACAGCACCTGTATATAATGCCATCCCATGAGTTTTTAACTTCGAAATGGTTATAATTTTATCGCATTCAAAGGGTGGTTTAATCATGTTTAATTTTTTTATCATACAATTTTCAGGAGTTAAAAAATCTTCTGTTCGGCAGTCATAATTTAATTTTGAACCGGAATTTTTAGCTGCCTCTTCAATGCCACAAACTTTATAAAGGGATTTCAAAACCTTTTCGTTATATGGTCCTCCTGGACTATCCCCGATTATAACATCGCAGCCATAATCCACTAATTT
Organism: Caloramator sp. CAR-1; assembly: GCF_030546345.1. Taxonomy (NCBI): domain Bacteria; kingdom Bacillati; phylum Bacillota; class Clostridia; order Eubacteriales; family Clostridiaceae; genus Caloramator; species Caloramator sp. CAR-1. Next base: position 20,805 of record NZ_JAUONW010000008.1, on the reverse strand, counting down.
TTTTGCCACAGCTTCAACTACCATAGGATGGGTTGTTGCGGCATCATCTGGATGTTTTTTCATAACAAGATTAATCTTTAAAAAAACTTTATCATTTTTATTTACAACTTTGCCTATCCCACCAGCCATATCAAAAATTTTATCAATTGCACTATAAACCTCTTCTCTATTATAATTTTCACACTTTGATAAAAATACCTTTTCCATAATGACCCCCTTATAATATATAATTTTCAATAAATTTTGCTATACCATCATTGTCATTAGAATCTATTATCAAATCTGCAATATTCTTTAATTCTTCGGTTGCATTACCCATAGCAATCCCAAGCCCTGCGTATTCTACCATTGATATATCGTTTTCATTATCACCAATACAGATTACTTCATCGCTTTTTAAATTATAATAATCAGCTAGTATTTTAACAGCATTACCCTTTGATGTGTTCTCCGCCATAATTTCAAAATTATTATCAAAAGAAGAAAAAACAGAAACATCCATGTTGTTTTTTATATGTTCTTTAAGTTTAAAAAGTTTATCCAATTCATCTGACATAACAACGATTTTAAGAATGTCATTTTCTTGGATTACATCATATAAATCTTTAACTATTTCAACTTTAACCCTTTCATTCTCCGGAATTTGCTGATTCCATAAGGTATAATTTTTTGATGAATAAATTAATTTTGTAGAGTAAATGGTATCTTCAGTAAAGACATGAGGAATAAATCCTTCATTTTCTGCAAGCTTAATTATTTCCTTTGCCTTTTCCTTTTGTAAGCATTTTTTATATATAATTCTATCTTCATCCTTTTCTCTAATATAGGCACCATTTGAAGCAATAATAGGAGCTTTAGTCCCAATTAGCTTTGCATAAAATAAAGCCGAAGTAAAAATTCTTCCTGTGCATACTACAAGCTTAATACCTTTTTGGTCAGCCTTTTTTAAAGCCATCTTAGTGCGTTCTGTTATCTCCTTATTACTATTTAACAATGTCCCATCCATATCCATTGCAATCATCTTATATCTCATTTTATTGCCTCCTCAGTCAATATATTCCACCTCGAATCTTTTAATGAATCTATCTAATATTTTAACAAATTTATTTGAAAATAATATGCTAAATATTATGTTGCCAATAGCATGCATAGAATCAAATACTAAGCTGCTTGCTACACCAAGTAAAACCGCATTAATGGTTAATGGGCGAATAAACCCCACAACAAACCACATATCCAATATTATTCCATAAATAAACCCCCACAAGCCACAAAAAATCGTAAATATTACTATGTTGTAGTTACTTATAAGTTTTCTTAAAACTCCAAAAAATACTCCGCACAACCCCCATCCAAGCATTTGCCATAAAGTCCATGGACCATGCCCTAAAAAAAAGTTTGATATAAAAGCAGATAATACACCTACAATAAATCCCTCAACGGAACCTAAAGTATAGCCCGACACTGCCACAATAAAAGTAGTAGGTTGAACATTAGGAACACCCGCAAAGGGAATTCTAAAAACACCTCCCATTGCAGCCATAGTTGATATTACTGCTAATTTTTTTGAATCTATGCCCTTAAATTCAAACAATAAGAAAAAGTAAATAATAATTAAAACAGCCGATATTGTTATCATAGAATTTAAACCGATATTAAAATAAGTCAAAATTATAATTAAAGCTATAAAAATAACAAAAAATAGTCCATTTATTAACTTTTTCATATTATCACCATCAATAATTAGTTATCCTTTTTAGTATTTCTATGCCTTCCTTTGAATTAACGACTTTTATTTTATCTTTAAAAATTCTTGAAATCTGTGGAGAATAATATATAGCATCGCAAAGTATATCTAAGGTTTTCCCATGAGCAACAATTTCACCTTGGTGCATTATCATAGTTGAATCGCAAAAATCACCAACAAAATCACTGTCATGGGTTATTATTATAACTGATTTACCTAAAGAGGCATATTCCTTTATAAAATTTCCTATTTCTATTTTATGATAAATATCTATTCCTCTGGTTGGTTCATCTAAGATTAAAATATCCGGTTTTGTTACAACAGTGCATGCTATAGCAAGCCTTTGCTTCTGCCCTCCGCTTAAATCCCGAGGATTTTTATCCATTATTCCATATAAATCAAATTTTTTCAATAATTCTATTACTTTTTCCCTATCAAAGTCACCAATATTTCTCAAACTATAAGAAGCTTCATCAAACACTGTATCTCTGCCAAAATAAAGTGTTGGATTTTGGGCCAAGTATCCGATGCTTTTTACTCTTTCAACATCATTTAATCTTTCTATTTCCTTACCATTTAAAATGATTTTACCTTTAAATTTCTTTATTAACCCAACTAATATTTTTGATAAAGTTGTTTTCCCTGCTCCATTATGCCCCATTATACCTAATACTTCACCTTTATGTAGATTAAAATTTATATTTTTTAGGATAGGTCTATTTGGACTATACTCAAAATATAAATCCTCTACCTTTAAAATTTCATCTTTAAAACTTTTTATATTACTGTCTCTTTTATTAGGGACATTTTTATTAGCTATTATTTTTTTGGCTTCTTTTATATTTAACGGAACAGCTTTAAAACCAGCTTCTTTAAAAATAATCGACACTTTAGGCAAAAAATTAATTTTCTCTATATAAATATTAATTTCATCTTTGCCAATCTCATTAATTATTCTTCCATCTTGCATAATCAATATTTTGTCAGCCATATCAAAGCTTTTATCCAGCCTTTGTTCAACTAAAATTATTGTCTTACCCATATCCTTATTTAATTTGTTTATAGCATTTAAAATTTCATCAGCAGAAATTGGATCAAGTTGAGATGTTGGTTCGTCTAATAAAATCACCTCTGGATCCATGGCTACTACTGAAGCTATTTCTACCTTTTGCCTTTCCCCACCTGAAATATTATTTATTGATTTTTCCTTTATAAAGTCCAAATTAAATAGGTTACTAACCTCTGCTATATTTTTTTTCATGCGTGTTATGTCCATATTCAAATTTTCCATTCCAAAAGCTATTTCTCTTTCTATCGTGTTATAAACGCTTTGTTTCTCTGGATCTTGAAAAATGAATCCAACAGTTTCAAATAGCTCTTTTTTTGATATATCTTTTATATTCTTATTTTTTACAAGGACTTGCCCCTTAATCTTCCCCCCATAAAAATTTGGAATAAGCCCATTTATTGTTCTTAATATCGTTGACTTACCACATCCTGAAGGCCCTACAATCAATACAAAATCCCCTTCATTTATAGTCAAATTTATATTTTCAAGGGCCGGTCTTGAAGTTTCGGGATAATAATAAGTAAGATCCTTAATTTTTATCATTTCCATTAATCCACCACCAATTTACAAATACTATTGAATAAAAAACAAATAAAATTATTATTTCATATACTGTAATTTTTTTTAAAGGACTATCGATTTGGGGAAAAAATTTAAAAGAATTTAAACCTAATATTAACTGCCCTATTAAGAATCCAATTGAAATAGTGCACATTAAAATTATAACATAATCTCTAAAATTGAAATTTTGATTTTTAAAACTACTTCTTTTTGTTGAACCATATCCTCTTGAATACATCGCCTCTGCCAATTCTATCGAGTCCTCAAGGGAAGATAAAAACAAAATATTTACTACTTCACCATAGGATTTTATTCGTTTATAAAGATTTCCTTCAAATGTATTTCCCCTAATAAACTCAATTTCTTTAATATTATTTATTTGATTTATTAAACTAAAGCTCAGTCTATACACTAGGCTCATGACCAGTGAAGATTTACCAAATATTTTTGATATGATACTAAAGGCATCATCTGGATTTATTATTAAATTTCCAAAAGCAAATGTCATCATTATTGCAATAAGTCTTGATGCCATAAACAAGGAATAATAAAAAGATTCTAAAGTTATGTAAAAGTCCCCGATAATAAATATCTGTGTCTCTCCATTCTTGTTTATCAATAAATTAAAAATAATAATTATAAGTGCAATAAAAACTGAAAACCTAAAAAAAGCAAAAACTTCTTTATGTATCTCGTTAACTTTAGCAAGTAAAATTAGTGAAATTAAAATAATCGCCAAAATTAAAATATTATTTATCATAAGAAATGCTATAATATAAGTCAAAATTAAAATTATATTTGTTAATGTATTAAATCTTTGAATGAATTTATCCCTTGAAAAATTCAACATAGTTATCACCTTTTAAATAAGATGGGTGGAAAAACCACCCATCATTTAATTTCAATATATTTGCTTTCACTTCTAATATACATCGGCTTACCGTCGATATTTTTTTCTGCATAAACTTTATATATCCCTGCTTGATCTAAAACTATAGTTGCTATTCCCTCCTCATTTGTGTTAATCCTATTTTCTCCAAAGCAAACTATAGCATCCTTTACAGCACTACCATTCGATGTCACTTTGACTTGGACTTGTGAGTTTAATTTTATATCGCCAAGAATTTCTATACTTAGTGGTTTTATTCCCCAATCTCCATAATAAACTAATATATTATCATTATCTTTTATTTCATAATCCGCCATTCCTGAATTTGGTTCAGCATAATTTACCATATACATCCAGCCATCCCATCCGCCAAAGGATCCACTTTTTATTTCTGCTATTTCATTTATAAATGGTGCCCCATAATCATAATTTACACTAAAACTAATATTGTTTTCTATTAATGCCCTAACTAAAGCAGCATAGGCAGATGGCTTTTCTGTGACATAGCTTTTCCCTTGAAGGTCATAAACTATTTTATTACCAGTTCTTACTTTAGCATCAAGTATGGTTTTATCGGGTGCCTCAACTCTAACTTTTGTTGTGAAACTTTTTTCTACCGGTTCAAAATTTCCTAAAACAACTTTTAACACTTTACCGTCCTTCTTTAATATTAACCTATAGTTTAAATTATTTAAATTAAAATTCTTAGAAAATTTAATTATGCCGTTGTTGCTTTTAGCAATAAGTAAATTCTTTTCACCATTTAATAAAATATTTGCTTCATCGTAATAGTTAGATTTTACAATTAAATCAAGTTGTTTAACATCCTTAAAATAAGAAGAATATAGAATATTAAAGCTAGAACTTTCTTCTCTATTTATAGCCTTATAGTAATTACCCCTCATACAAATAATATTTTTATATGCATTTTTCTTATTTACATAGCTTAATAAACTTCTTACAACTTGATTTGTAGCTATATCATCGACTTTCCCACTTTTAATATGTTTAAAACCACCAGTCTTATCCTTGTATAACAGCAATTCATTTATTATGTTTCTATTGTTAATGATATATTTTGACAAATCATCCCCTGATGATACAGCCGCCTGAAGGATCCACGCAATCGTTTCTGCAGTTTGTTGCTCTTTAGGCAATTTCTTTAAGTTATTTTTTAAATAGTTTAAAGCCTTATTAACAGATGCTGAATTTTTATTTCTGCCTGCCATTGTCAATGCTGTGATAGCCATTGCAGTAATATCTAAATCGCTTTTTCCTGAAATGACTAATGGAAATCCTCCGTCCTTATTTTGATTTTTTTCCAAATATGAAATTGCAGCGCTCCTATTGTAGCTCTCCTTTATAGTTTCTAAAGCAATAATGCTCCATATATGACCATTTAAAAAATTTTCGTTTGTTCCATTGATCATATCCTTAAATTTGCCATTAGAAAGTTGTGAGGATTTTAAAATTTCAACTAAATCTATTCCATTAAAATTTCTAGGATCATATCCTGAGGCAGTTATAGTTAAAATATGTTTTGCATAGCTTGTTGTCCAATTATATGAGAGCTCTTTTAATATATCGCTGCTTTTTAAATCGATATATCTTTTACCGTTAAATTTGATGTTATCTAATTTGTATCCTGCCATTGCAAGTGCAATTGCATCCCAGTCTTGTATGCCTTTTGTTTTTGTTTTTGTTAGTAGGTATTTCAAAGAAGAATTTAGAGCAGTCTTGGCATTGTTAAAGTTACTTTTAGAACTTGCAAGCGCATTGAAGTTTAAAGATATCATAAAAACTATAATCAATAATAAGCTTAATAATCTCTTTCCTAAATTTTTCACTTTAAAATCCCCCTTTTACGGTGTTAAATCTTTTATAGTCCATCCCTTATAATCAAAATTTAATATATTCCCATCTTTTAAGATGATATCCTTTGCGCCCACCTTTGTTTTTTTGCCATTCAAATAAATGAACCAGTCGTAGCCTAAAATACCTTTTTGAATATCTTCTTGTGTAAGTTCATTTTGAGGAATGGAGGCAATCCCATTGATTTCCTTAATAAAACCTCCAACTTCATACACCTTTGCATTTTCTTTTAATATTTGTAGAGCGTTTTTGGATGATAAGGTTTTTACCGTTTTATCAAATATTATTTCATTACCATTTTCTTTTGATATAATCAGTCTAATATTGATCTCCTTATTTTGAACTTTTTTAGTAGTAGCTTGTAATTCTTTTTTTGTATCCTGAGTTTCTTTGCTGCTTTTGTTAAATTCTTTAACAGGTAAGTTATTAGGGTCTTTGTTAGCTACATTTAACTTCTCATTGCTTTGTTGTATTGATGTTGAACTAATATTTTGTTTTGAGGTATCAATATTTTGACTTTTTACACTAGCACATGATATAAATAATAAAAGGATTAAAATTATACTTAACAGCTTTTTCATAAATTCACCCCCTTTCTTCATCAGAGGGAAAACAAAAAAGCCCGGAAAGGGCTTATTAACATAAGCTTTCCCTTCCCTCCGAAGGTTTTGCTCCTAATATACAGGCAGGTTTCCTGGCTCGTGGATCATCTTACTCCCTGGCCTTCCCAATCAGGTGACTTTTCAGGTTTCATACCCACTTACAGTAGCGGGGGCTGCAGCGGATTTTCACCGCTTTCCCTTTTAACCCTTGTAGGGCACCTGTATATTTATTAAGTTTTATAGTATTAATTATATCACTAGATACAATTAATAACAATATTCATTTAATTCTGCTAGCGTTATAAATCTTATAAATTTTGCCTTTCTTAGTTGACACTTATCTAATATCTTAAAATTATATTTTTCAATAGAATCCTTCATATCCTCTAAAGTTACAAATACTGCTCTTTTTGCTAATCTTGCAGTATGTTTAATTATATCCTCTTGTATTTTTTTAGTAGTTACCGATAAGACACCATACGGTAGATCAACTATAGCTGCGTCAAAATGTTCATTTATATCTTTAATATCACTTCTTTTTATAGCAACAGGATAATTAAAGAAATTAAGATTTTCTCTTGCTCCCTTTACAACTTTATAATTTATATCATAGCCTTTAATATCTATTCCCATCGACAATGCCTCTAAAACCACTGTCCCAATTCCGCAACAGGGATCAACTACTTTTAAATTTAGATTTTTGCCAACTGCTATATTAACCAATGCTCTTGAAACCCTTGAAGTTAAAGAATTACAATATTGAACTGGTTTTTTATCATGTATATGCCAAACACCTTCATTTCTAAGCAATTGTCCTACTATCCATTTATTCTCAAAATCTATAACGCCGACTTTAATTAAGGGATCATGAATAGCTACTTTGCCTTTAATAGCACTACCAATAATGCTTTCGACAAAATGCTTTTTATTTAAATCCATTCTTTCAAATAAACTTATATATTGAACCTTATAATTATCATAACTTAGCTCCATAGTTTTAATTTTTTCAGCTAAGTTTTTGATGTCACAATCCTCAGCATCAATTTTAATACTATATTTAACATAGGGACTTCTATTTACATCTACATAATCTTCATAAAAAAAATATTTTTCCTTTAAATCTATTCCAAAAAGATGTCTAATTTCCATTTTGCAAAGTTCCTTTTCTCCATCCGGAAAGTTAACATAGTAAAAATACATATCTTCACCAACCCTAAATTATTTATAAAAACAAATCCACCTTAAAGGTGGATAATGTGGTGCGGGCGAAGGGACTTGAACCCATACGCTCAAAGGCCCTAGATCCTGAATCTAGTGCGTCTGCCAGTTCCGCCACGCCCGCATATTTCTAATAAAATTCTATCATCATTTATTTTAATTGTCTATATATTTAATCATTGTGATTGAACCTCCCACGACTAAAGTCGCGGGATTCCTGCTTCATCGACCTCGTAACCTACTATCTCCACAGGCGTTAATTCGGGTAGTCCCTACCCTACTGTTTTTACTTATGCTATACCTAATATCCTCTTTCCTTCTTTTAATATATTTTTACTTGCATTTACATCTCTATCGTGGACTGTCCTACATATTGGACATTCCCACTCCCTTACGTTTAAGTCTTTTACTTCTTCATTTCTTGTTAAACAGCACATTATTCCATCTAAAAATCAATTACATCTTCTACTTTCTCCTCTAAAGTATTTTGGGATATGACTTTTTTTGTTCCAATTCTAACCTTCCCCTTTGCTGGCTTATAGTAATCCTTAGATAACAACTCTTTTTTTATTAAAATACCATCTTTATATATTTTTCTATAAGTTACAGACTTTACCCCATCGATTGGCTTTGCTTCAACTATCTTTTGGCCCTCAGGCAATGTTGGATCTTTTATATATTCTGTAGTTGTTGGAATTCTTTCTATTATTTCACTTTCTATTACTACTTTTATATTTGGGTTTTCATTAGCCCCATAAAAAATTACATTTACATAAGAGTTAGATACCCATGCCTTTATATATATAGGTGCATTACTGGTATTCTTAAACTTAAAATCTATTGAAGTGCCTGAAATAGTAGCATCGCGCCCTGGAGGAACATAGGAAACTTTAAGCCCATGGGGGCGTCTCTCAATTATATCGAAATTAGCTAATAATGCTGCATTGTAAACTGTTGTAGTAACCTGACATATACCACCTGCAAGTCCAGGAACCAATGTCCCATTTATTATCACTGGAGCTTCTTTGTATCCTTTTGAAGCTACCCTTGGGCCTAAAACCTTATTCATTGAAAAAATTTCGCCAGGCATAACCACAGTGCCGTCCAAACTTTGAGCAGCTATTTTTAAATTACCAGTTCTATTAACATCTGAAGGATTGAATTTTGTTGAAAAAACTGATATCTTTTCTTTTATTTTTTCTAAATCTGAAGATTTTATCTTAGCTTGAACTTTTAAAGTTGGAATATGAATTTCTTTGTTTTCTTTATTTTGAATAGCATCTACTATGAGGCTTTTTAAATTTTCTTCATCAACTTTAATGCCATTTTCTTCTTTTGTAATAACAAAATTCTGACCTACTAACTTAATTGTTGCATCTTTAAAGGGCTTATTTATTTCTCGGGAAATCTTTTGAACAATTTTGTCTACGTTAGTTTTATCATAACTTAAATCTAATGTAATATTTACACTTGAATTTAACAATTTGATTCTTTCGATAGTTTGTCTAAAAATATTACCTTCTTTTCCAATTAATAAAGCCTTATCCACAGCTTCTTCGATATTATATCTTACATTTAAATCCTTAAAGGTTGTTTTGAATATCCTATCTTGATAAGTAAATTTAATAGTTTTTTCTTGTAATGGCTTATTAAATTTTTCATCTAAAAGACCTATTGCTTCCTCCTTTGTCATTTCACCAACATTTTCATTGTTAATATAAATGCCTTTAAATATTTTATTGTTATTAGCACTTGTTTTTAAAAAAGCCGACACAGCTGGAACAGAAATTAAAATCAAGATAAATACAATAAGTGCTGCCTTAGCGCCTTTATTCATAAAAGATCCTCCTAAGAAATTTTTAAGCTAAATTAGTTTATTCTACAAAAAAGATAATTTTCCTTCTAAATTAAAAATATATTTTTTATTTATTTTCTGCGAAATATTTACAAAAATCTCTTAATTTACACAAGTCACATTTAGGGTTCCTAGCAGTGCAAATTTTTCTTCCATGCCAGATAAGCCAATGGTGTGCTCTAGACCAATAACTCTTTGGGATATTCTCCATTAGTTGTTTTTCCGTCTGCAAAACATCTTTAGCATTTGCAAGGCCTAATCTGTTTGCTACTCTAAACACATGTGTATCAACAGCAATTGCATCCTTCCCAAAGGCATTTGAAAGGACAACATTAGCAGTTTTTCTCCCAACCCCAGGCAGTTTTATTAAATCTTCCATTTTATTGGGAACATTTCCATTAAACTGTTCAACTATAATTTTACTAGCTTCAATAATATTTTTTGCCTTTGTCTTATAAAGTCCACATATTTTTATATAACCTTCTAATTCCTGTGGAGTTAATTTTGCAATATCATGGGGTTTATTATAATCCTTAAAAAGCTCAGCTGTAGCTTTATTAACAGTTTCATCAGTAGTTTGTGCCGATAGTATTGTAGCTATTAGAAGTTCGTAGGGTGTTGTATAATTCAAAGCACATCCCAAATTTCCATATTCCTGTTCTAATATTTTAATTATATCCAAAGAATTATTCATATTTTCACCCCTAAATAATAATATAAAAAGGGCTTAAAGCCCTTTTATATTATACCCATTCTCTTTCCTACCTTTTCATAAATAGCAACTGCTTCATCGAGCATATCCTTAGTATGTGCTGCAGTAACAATATTTCTAACCCTTGCTTTTCCTCTTGGAACTGTAGGATAAGCAATACCTTGAGCAAAAAGTCCTTCTTTAAATAATTCATCGCTAAATTGCATTGCCTTTGCTTCATCACCAATTATTACTGGTGTAATTGGTGTCTCGCTCTTTCCTAAGTCAAATCCTAATGCAGAAAGCTTTTCTTTAAAGTATTTTGCATTATCCCAAAGTCTATCAACAAGCTCACTGCTTTCTGATAAAATTTCGATTGCTTTTAATGCAGCAGCTGCTGCCCCTGGAGTCATTGCAGTTGAGAAAAGGAATGGTCTTCCTCTATGTTTTAACCAATCAATTAATTCCTTTGATCCTGCAACGTATCCGCCAACAACTCCTATCGCCTTTGATAAAGTTCCAACCTGAACATCAACCCTTCCATATAACCCAAAGTGTGAAATAGAACCGCTACCATTCTTTCCTAATACACCTGAAGCATGAGCATCATCTACATAAACAAAGGCATCAAATTCTTCAGCGATTTCAACTATTTCAGGTAGCCTTGCTATATCTCCATCCATAGAGAATACTCCGTCAGTTACAATCATAAATTTCTTATACTGGCCACTTTCATAGGCTTCCTTTAAAGTTTTTCTTAAATCATCCATATCGTTATGTTTATATCTTAGAATTTTAGCTCCTGATAATCTACAACCATCTATAATGCTTGCGTGATTTAGTTCGTCGGATAGAATTGCATCCTCTTTTGTCATTAGAGCACTAACTGTTCCCATATTGCAGTTAAATCCTGATTGAAATACTATAACTCCTTCAGTTTTTTTGAATTTTGCAAGTTTTTCTTCAAGTTCTTCATGAATATCTAAAGTTCCTACAATCGTTCTTACTGCGCCAGCTCCTGCACCATATTTTTCAGTAGCCTTGATTGCAGCTTCTATTAATCTTGGATCATTTGCAAAACCTAAGTAATTGTTAGAAGATAAATTTATTACTTCCTTTCCATTGATAATACACTTAGGGCCTGTTGGGCCTGTAACAACAGGAAGTTTCCTATAAACCCCCTGAGCCTTTAATTCCTCCAAATTTTTAACTAAAAAATCATGTAGAGTTTTGCTACCCATTTTTACACCTCCAAATTATATTCATATCCTAGATTTATTTTACAATATTTCTATATTAATGTCTATTATTTCTGCCCTTCCATCCTGCTCAATTTGTCTAAAAATTGAATTTAAAGTTGCATCTACTACTTTCTTATCGCTGCCTACAGTTGCAATACCCAATTCGCATAGTTGCCATTTATCATTTTCTCCAACTTCTGCTACCGAAGCATTGTGCTGCATTATTTTGGATATTAAGCTCTTTACTATTTGTCTTTTTTCCTTTAAAGAATGTGGTGTAAAAAATTTTAATTTAATATTTGCAATTCCAACTATCATTTATAAACTCCCCTATACTCATCTGGTAATAGTTCAGCTATCTTTTTCATTAAATAATTTAAACAATAATTATCATATTCTTCTTTATTCATTCCTTCAATTTTTTCTGGTAAGCTAAAAGCTTTTCCTATATTTACAGTAACATCAGCCTTAAAAAATCTTTCCTTCCCCATATCATCGTCATTAATAGGCATAAGCTTTTCTGTTCCATAAAGTCCAATCGGAACTATTGGAACATTACACCTTCGTGAAATTAAAATAATTCCTTTTTTACCTTCTATCATTTTTCCAGTTCTTGAACGTGTTCCTTCAGGAAATATCATCAGAGAATGTCCTTCTTTAATAACATTTATACTTTTTTTAATCGCCTCAATATCAGCTGAATTTGGATGGATTGTAATAGTGTTTACCGCTTCAATACCTATTCTACTTAATGCTTTAGACTGTAGCTTAACTCCAGCAACAAAATAAGGATCAAAATCCTTTAATACTTTATTTAATATAAGTCCATCAGAATTGCTTAAATGATTCGCTATAAAAATGACTGGTGATTTTAAACTAGCGAGATTTTCATAATTTTTAACTTCAATATGAGCATATTTGTTTAGAGTATAGTCAACAATTTTTTTACAAATAGGTTTATAAATACTTTCAGGTAAAGCAAATAAAACCTTGCCTAAAATGTCTTTTAACATTATATCATCCCTTCGTAATAATTCTTCTTTAGTCTAATAATTACAATATAACATTTATTAAGAAGGATAAGATGCTAATAACGATATAACCTATTATTGCAGAGCCAAGGCCGCTTACAATAAAACCTGTTGTAAACATAGAAACCAGCATTAATAATATACCGTTAATTACTAAGGTAAAAAGTCCTAAAGTAACAACGTTAATAGGTAAAGATAAAATTAACAAAACAGGTTTTATTAAAGCATTTGCTAATCCCAAAACAATTGCTGCAACAATTGCAGTCCCAAAGCTGTTTATGTGTATGCCTTCAACTAAATTTGCAGTTAAATAAATAGCCGTTGCGTTTATTAATGTCTTAGCTAAAAAACCTTTGTCATCTCTCTTTGACACTAATATCCCCCCATCCTTTTTAAATAATATTCTACATAATATGAAAAATAATCATCGTTAATTAAAGATTTTATTTTAGCTTGACCTTCATTAGTTCTACTATTAGCTAAGGCAATAATAAGGTTTCTTTGTAGTATTTTTTTGCCTCTCCAGCCACCAGAAGTTTTTTGATATGTTTCTTTAAACCTTTTATTTGACATATTTAAAAAGTCTTCTGCTACTACATTTATATTCCACTCTTCAGGCATAAAATCCTTTATGTTCGAATAAAATACATTTTTATTTAAGGGGCAAACATCCTGACAGGTATCACATCCATAAATTCTATTGCCCATTTTGGCCATTTCTTCATAAGTTAGTCCATCTTTTTTCTGGGTAATATAGGATAAACATTTTTTAGAATTTACATAATAAGGTCTTTCAATTGCTCCTGTTGGACAGGCCTTCATGCAAATCTCACAATCACCACATTTCGATTTAATTGGAATGTCAGGTTCAATATAAATGTCTGTAACCAACTCCCCTAAAAAGACGAAGGAACCATATTTCTCAGTGTATATATTTGTGTTTTTTCCGTAAAACCCTATTCCACTCATATATGCAATTTCTCTATCATGTAAGGGCCCTATATCACAAAAGTAGAAGGAATTAGCATTAAACTCTTCTTTTAAATATATTTGTATTTTATTTAATTTATTATATAAAACTTTATGATAATCTAATCCCAATGATGATTTTGAAAAAAATGGTTTATTATAATCGATCTCCATCGTTCTATAGGGAACAGCTATTGATATAAAGGATTTAGCATTTTCCATAATATTCTTTACATCTATTCTTTTATATTCATCTTCCTCCTCAAACCCTGACAAATGTCCATTTAACCTTTTTTCTCTTAATCTATTAACAAACTCATCCTTAAAATTTATACTTGAAAACCCAATGTATTCAATGCCAATATGTTTTGCATAATTTATTATTTTTTCCTTTATCATCATTTCACCCCAGGGTTTTAAACTTTTAGGACTTATTATTAGTATAAATTGTTTTTTAAAATTCCACAATAATAAATAGAAAATAATATGGAGGGATAACAATGAGAAGAAAGGTAGCCGTTGAAAGAAATCTGCAAAACGTAAGACAATACTTTGAAAGCCAAGGATATAAAGTTGACATATTTGATGGTCCTCAAATTTATAACATTAAAGGGAATAATAACTATGATGCAATAATCGTAGCAGGAGGAAATAAGGATTTTCTTGGCATTCAAGATGCTGAAAGTAAAGCCCCTGTTATCGATGCAACTGGCATGACAGCACAAGACATATATAATCGCGTTACCAAATTAGAATTTTAAAACCCAGGTGAAACCTGGGTTTTAAATCCATAATCCATATATAACATTATTTAAATTTTCTTTATCCTTTATCGATTCATAATCTATTTTAACTACTTTACCTGGGATTCCAACCACTGTCCCATAGGGAGGGACATCCTTTAGAACAACTGAATTGGCACCAATTTTAGCATTATTCCCTATTTTTATCGGTCCTAATATCTTAGCTCCTGCTCCAATTACCACATTATCTCCAACGGTCGGATGACGTTTAACGTTCTTTTCCTTTCCTGTTCCACCAAGGGTTACACCGTGAAAAATAGTTACATTGTTCCCTATCTCGGCCGTTTCTCCTATAACAACTCCCATCCCGTGATCTATAAAAAGACCTTTGCCTATTTTAGCACCTGGATGTATTTCTATACCCGTTCTATGCCTTGCAAATTGAGATATCCATCTTGCTATCACAAAGTGTTTTCTGACATAAAACCAATGGGCAATTCTATGATAAATTAATGCGTGTAACCCCGGATATAAAAGAATAACTTCCAAAAGACTTTTCGCAGCCGGATCCTTCTTTAATATATTTTTTGCCTCTTCAATAATCATTTTAAACATACTAATCACTCCTCAAAAAGGTCTGTTGATAAATACCTTTCACCTGTATCAGGTGCTACTGTAACTATCCTTTTTCCCTTTCCTAAGTCCATTGCCTTACTTAATGCAACAAAAATTGCTGCGCCAGATGATATTCCAACTAATATCCCTTCTTTTTTTGCTAATTTTCTTGATGTTTGAAAAGCTTGTTCTGCTGTAACAGTTATAACTTCATCGATTACATCTTTATCAAGAATGTCAGGGATAAACCCTGCGCCTATACCTTGAATTTTATGAGGGCCTGGTTGACCTCCAGATAGAACTGGAGAATCTTTAGGTTCTACAGCAACAATCTTTATATTAGGAATTTCTCTTTTTAAAATTCTACCTACCCCAGTTATGGTTCCTCCTGTTCCAACACCGGCAATAAACATATCTATTTTACCTTCCGTTTGCTTTAGTATTTCTTGTGCTGTTGTTTTCATGTGAATTTGAGGATTGGCTATATTCTTAAATTGCTGCGGCATAAAATATCCATTTTCCTTTGCTAATCTATCAGCTTCCTCAACAGCACCCCTCATACCCTTTTTACCATCAGTTAAAACAAGCTCAGCACCATAGGCCTTCATGAGTTTTCTTCTTTCAATACTCATAGTTTCTGGCATAACTAAAATAACTTTATACCCTTTTGCAGCACCAACCATTGCAAGTCCTATACCTGTGTTTCCGCTTGTCGGTTCAATAATTGTGTCTCCAGGTTTTATTAATTCCATCTCCTCTGCTTTTTCAATCATAGATAAAGCTATTCTGTCCTTAACACTTGATCCCGGATTAAAGGACTCTAATTTCACTAGCACCTCAGCCATTCCTTCATCAGTCAATCTATTTAATTTAATCATTGGTGTGTTTCCAATCAATTCATAAATGTTGTTAAAAATCATATATTCTCCCTCCAATTATATTTATTTTTTCCCTGTGCACAGGAAAATTAAAAAACTATATAAAAAAGCCTTCACCTCTTGTTCAGAGGCGAAGGCTTAATCTCCGCGGTTCCACTCTGATTGGGACAATAATCCCATCTCTATCCGGCACCATCATGCCGTCCCACTATAACGGGTGGACCCGTCTCAGCCTACTGAATTTCAGCCTAACGCTCACAGGTGCACTTCAGCTATACTTTTGTGTAGGACTCTTCCAGCCAAGGAGCCCCTCTCTGGCCACTCCATATAGCCTACTTTCCCTGATCACAGCGTTTAATTCCGATTAATTTACTCTGATTTTATTATATGATTTTTAATTAACCTTGTCAACAATCTAATGTTAAATATTTGTTAACTATCACTTACAAAAAACATGCTTACCTATTACCTTTATTACAGGTCTTGACCATATCCATTTATTAGTTGTTTTCTCAGGATTGTAATAAAATAGCGCTCCCCCTGATGGATCCCAACCATTGAGAGCATCTACTGCAGCTTTTTTGGCGCTATCAACCGCAGGAAGATTAATCTGTCCATCATCTACTGCAGTAAATGCACCTGGCTGATAAATAACTCCTGGTATTGTTGATGGAAATCTTGGATCTCTAACTCTATTCATTACAACTCCCCCAACAGCAACCTGGCCTACATAAGGCTCTCCCCTTGCTTCACCTGAAATAAGTCTTGATAATAACTCTTGATTTTGTGAACCGTTGTATCCCCTTTGGGCACTGCCTACATTAATTCCTAATGCTGCCAAGGTTTTAGGTCCCACAATCCCATCAGGATAAAGACCGTTTTTCCTTTGAAACTCCTTTACTGCAGTATAAGTAAGATATCCATAAATTCCATCAACGTTACCCTTATAATAACCCCAATTTTTAAGTCTTCTTTGTATTTCAATAACGGTTTCACCTCTTGATCCCCAACTATATGTAGCTGCATTAATTATATTAATATAAATTATAGAAAATAAAATAACAGTAATAATAAACCATGTCACAAATACAATTTTTTTCACAGCAACACCTCCCATTATATTTTTTGTTAAATTAAAGATTTAATACCTTTTTATTTGACTATTTCAAATTAAAATAATATATTATTATTCAGTAAAGAATTTATTGAGGTGATGCTCTTGGACTTTTTACCCATTACTAAAGAAGATATGAAAAAAAGAGGTTGGGATGAGCTTGATTTTATATTCGTAACAGGTGATGCTTATGTTGATCATCCTTCCTTTGGCCATGCAATAGTAACTAGACTTTTAGAAAGTTTAGGATTTAAAGTTGGAATAATATCACAGCCAAACTGGAAAACAGCTGAAGATTTTATTAAACTCGGTAAGCCTAAAATTGCTTTTTTAGTTTCATCAGGTAATATAGATTCTATGGTAAACCACTATACAGTAAATAAAAAAAGACGCAGTGAAGATGCATATTCACCAGGTGGTAAAGGCAATCTTAGACCAGATAGAGCAGTTATAGTTTATTGCAATAAAATAAGAGAAATTTTTAAAGATGTTCCTATAATAATCGGGGGTATTGAGGCAAGTCTTAGACGTTTTGCTCATTATGATTATTGGGATGATAAAGTTAGACGATCAATTTTATTAGATAGCAGTGCAGATCTTTTAGTTTATGGTATGGGGGAAAAGCAAATTATAGAGATAGCTAATCTAATATCCTATGGTAAAAAAATTACTGACCTTAATGATATTAATGGAACATGCTATATAACAAAGGACATTTCAAAGCTTATAAATTATATTGAAATTCCAAGTTATGAAGAAGTGGCAAAGGATAAGTTAAAATACGCAGCGGCTTTTAAGATTCAATACTTAGAACAGGATCCTATAAAGGGAAAAACATTAGTTCAAAAACATGGTAATGTCTACCTTGTTCAAAATCCTCCTGCTAAACCATTAACAGTAGAAGAAATGGATTTTATTTATTCTTTACCATATAAAAGAACATATCATCCTATATACAAAAAATATGGTGGTGTTCCTGCTTTAAAGGAAGTAGAATTTAGTGTAGTATCCCATAGGGGATGCTATGGCGGTTGTTCTTTTTGTGCACTGCATTTTCACCAGGGAAGAATAATTCAAAAAAGAAGCAGGGAATCGATCATAGATGAGGCTAAAAAGCTGACAAACATGCCAAACTTCAAAGGTTATATTCATGATATAGGAGGGCCAACGGCTAACTTTAGGAATCCTTCCTGCAAAGCTCAATTGGAACGAGGAATATGTAAAACTAGGCAATGCTTGCATCCTACCCCTTGCCCTAATCTTGAAGTTAGCCATGAAGAATATCTTGATATTCTTCGCCAAGTAAGAAACTTACCCAAGGTTAAAAAAGTTTTTATTAGATCAGGCATCAGGTATGATTATGTTCTTCTTGATAAAAGTGATAAGTTTTTAACTGAATTGATAAAAAATCATATTAGTGGGCAACTTAAAGTTGCTCCTGAACATGTGTGCGATAAAGTTTTAAAGGTTATGGGAAAACCTTCAAAAAAAGTCTATGATAAATTTGTAAAGAAATACTTTGAATATAATAAAAAATTCGGCCTAAAGCAATACTTGGTTCCTTACTTAATGTCAAGCCATCCTGGAAGCGATTTAAAGGCTGCAATAGAGCTTGCAGAATATATTAGGGACATGGGATATAATCCAGAACAAGTTCAGGATTTTTACCCTACACCCGGTAGTTTATCAACAACAATTTACTATACTGGGGTTAATCCCTTAACCGGTGAAAAGGTTTATGTTCCTAAAGATCCTGAAGAAAAGAAAATGCAAAGAGCCCTTTTACAATTTAGGGACCCTAAAAATTATGATTTGGTTTATAAAGCCCTTATTAAGGCAAAACGAACTGATCTTATAGGATATGACAAAAAGTGTTTGATTCCGCCAAAGAAAAAGGAGAGAAAATGACATGAAAATAAACATATGGGATATTCTTTTAATTTTAAAGAATAATCCTCAAATAGCATATATTTACGCCATTATTAATAGCTTTTTTCAAGTTTTTTTCCCTCCTTATCCTGGAGACACTATAATAGCCCTTTTGGGCTATTTATCTTATTTAAAAATAACCAAAGGAGGCGTGGTTCTATCTTTAATAATTCTTTCAACCTTTTTAAGTAGTTCTTTATTATTATATCTTAGCTATAATTTTTCAGCCTTAATTGAAAATTCCCTTTACTTTCAAAGATTTTTTAATCTAAGGCAACTTGAAAATTTTGAAAAATGGTATAAAAAAATAGGACCTTTTTTTATAGTTATAAGTAAATTTATCCCTGGGATAAATTCTATAGTAATAATTGCTTCAGGCCTATTTAAAATAGACATTAAATATTCTGTTATATCTATTGGAATTGCAACAATTATTCATAACTCAATGCTTTTTATTGCTGGTCGAATTGCAGGTGAAAATATTGACCTTTTAAAATCGCTTATAAAAGAATATACCAGTTATGTTTTATTAGGTATAATTTTAATTACTCTTTTATACTTCCTTTTAAAACGGTATATCAATAAGGAGTAAAAATACTTATTGTTTTATCAGAAACCCTAACATCTAAAGGAAAATTAGGGCCTCTTTCTCCATCAATATCCGTTTCTATATCATCTGAACACTCAATTTTAAAATTTTTGCCTCTTAAATAAATAATATTATTGCTATCTAGATGTTCTCCTTTGAGCATCTTAATAAATAAATTTAAAAGTTCAACTAAATTACATTGCTTTACAGCAATCAAATTTAAATACCCATCATTTGCAGTTGCGTCAGGAGCTAATTTAAAACCTCCTGCAGATGACCCGTTTAATATTACGAACAAAAATATTTTTTCTTCAATAATTTTATCTTCTGTAGTTATCTTTATTGGAATAGCTCTGAAATTAGGAAGCTGTTCAATTCCTTTTAAATAATATGCAACCTTTCCTAATGTATTTTTTAAGTTAATATCTATTTTTTGTGAAACATCCGTTAATAGTCCTGCTGCTGCAACATTTATAAAATACCTGTCATTAATTTTGCCAAGGTCAAACTTAGTTAAATTGCCTCTTACAATAGCTTCGCAGGCATCTGTAATTTTTCTTCCTATTCCAAGATGACTTGCAAAATCATTTGCCGTTCCTGATGGAATTATACCTAATGGCTTATTAATATTATGTTGTATCATTGCATTTATCACATGATTTATAGTGCCATCTCCTCCAGAAACTATTATAATATCATGTTCATTAGTAAATTTTATTCCTTCATAAATATTTTCTATAGATAAGGTTCTATATGGTGTAACAATATATCCGCCTAATTGCAATTTGTGAACTACCTGATCAATTTTTAATCTAAAGGATCTATTTCCTGAATACGGATTGTATATTAAGAAGGCTCTTTGCATTGTAATCCCCCCAATTTTTTTATTTTACTATAAAATAAGAGTTCCTGCAACAGCAGGAACCTTTTTAGATAGTGTCAAGATATTGTAGGTTAATTTTTATAGACAACCCCTTAAATTAGCTAGTTTCAAGGCGTTTGTTAAATTTAAAAAACTTAAATTATATTTTCATATTTTATTGATTTTAATATCCTGTAAATTGGCGTTACTTTCCCTATGTTCAATATCGTTATATTATTCATAACTTCACGTGAAGATTTATTTATCTTTCTTATCGCTTCTTTTATTTTCTTCTTACTTACCTTGAAGGCTTTTTCATCTTCCTTAAAC
>NZ_JAUONW010000007.1:0-58440 GCF_030546345.1 Caloramator sp. CAR-1 | reverse complement strand
GTAAGTAAGAAGAAAATAAAAGAAGCGATAAGAAAGATAAATAAATCTTCACGTGAAGTTATGAATAATATAACGATATTGAACATAGGGAAAGTAACGCCAATTTACAGGATATTAAAATCAATAAAATATGAAAATATAATTTAAGTTTTTTAAATTTAACAAACGCCTTGAAACTAGCTAATTTAAGGGGTTGTCTATAAAAATTAACCTACAATATCTTGACACTATCGATTGATGTTTCATATTTGAAATTTTATATTATAATATATATATAATATATATAAAAGGGTTTATGGGGTGAATTTATGGATAATGAAATAATTAATCTTATTAAAGAAAAATTAATAACTAATATAAATCCTAAAGCAATAATTTTATTTGGCTCAGTTGCTAGGAATGAGGGAAATGAAAATTCGGATATTGATTTATTAGTTGTTTGGGATGATATTGAAACTAACGTTGCTAAGAGGAGAATAAAGTTAAGGAAAATTATAGGCTTTATAGACAAACCTTTAGATATTCTAACATGTTCTTCAAAAGAGCTCGAAGAAGCTTTAAAAGAAAATAATTCCTTTACATCTCGCATAATTAAAGAAGGGAAAATCATATATGGTGGACTCAACTGATTACAAAAAATGGCTTCAAAGAGCACAGCAGGATTTAAAAGTTATCGAATTAATTAATAAAGAAGGCATTGAAGGAATAGAAGATACATTTTGCTATCTTTGCCAGCAGGCAGCTGAAAAGTATTTAAAAGCTTTTATTCTTTATAATAATCAATTAATAATAAAAACACATGATTTAGTTTACTTACTAAATATATCAAAAAGATATGCTGAAGAGTTAAAAAGCTTGTTTGATGATGTTGTCCTATTAAATGAATATACTATTTCTGCAAGGTATCCTAGCGATTTTGATGATAAAAGAACTGTGGAAGATGCAAATCTTGCTTATGAAAGCCTAATAAATATTAAAAATGCTGTAGAAAAACTGATTAAATAGCTTGAAATTTAAAGCTTTTTTTGATAACCTAAAAAATAATATACAAATTGCTGTGATGGGAAGGAGTAGGAAGGCTTACCTTAAAGAGAGCTGTTGCCTTAGGCTGAAAGCAATGGCAGGGAATCTTCCGAAGGGTGCGTCCCAGAGCTTTTCTGCTGAATAAAGTAGGCAGAAACGGTAATTCCGTTATAATTTCGAGTGAGGCTTTGCCTAAATAGAGTGGAACCGCGGAGTCCCCTTCGTCTCTATGATGAAGGGGGTTTTTATATATTAAATTATTTGAAGGGAGATGAAGTATATGACAATAAAGATTTACAACACAATGACAAGACAAAAGGAAGTTTTTAATCCAATTACACCTGGCGAGGTTAAAATGTATGCCTGCGGACCAACCGTATATAATTATTTTCATATAGGTAACGCAAGAACATTTATTGTATTTGATACAATAAGAAGGTATCTTGAATACAGGGGTTATAAGGTAAAATTTGTTCAAAACTTTACGGATATCGACGATAAACTTATAAGAAGAGCTAATGAAGAAGGAACGACTGTTAAAGAAGTTGCTGAAAAATATATAAAGGAATACTATAAAGATGCCGACGGATTAAAGATTAAAAGGGCAACAGTAAACCCAAGGGCGACAGAGTTTATTGGCGAAATAATCGCCTTTGTTAAGGACCTTGTAGATAAGGGATATGCCTATGTAGTCGATGGTGATGTTTACTTTGATACTACAAAATTTAAAGAATACGGGAAACTATCCCACCAAAGCATTGAAGATTTAGAGGCTGGTGCAAGGATCGAGATAGATGAAAGAAAAAGAAATCCAATGGATTTTGCCCTTTGGAAGGCCAAAAAGGAAGGAGAACCAGCATGGGAGAGCCCATGGGGAGAAGGAAGACCAGGCTGGCATATTGAATGCTCTACTATGGCCTGCAGCCTACTTGGAGAAACTATCGATATCCATGGAGGCGGTGCAGATCTTATATTCCCACACCATGAGAACGAAATAGCCCAAAGTGAAGCGAGAAATGGAAAACCCTTTGCAAACTACTGGATGCACGTTGCTTACTTAAATGTTAACAACCAAAAGATGTCAAAATCCCTTAACAATTTCTTTACAGCAAGGGAAATACTTGAAAAGTATGATGCAGAAGTTGTAAGATTATTTATGCTTTCAGGACACTACAGAAATCCAATTAACTTTAGCATAGAGCTTTTAGATCAGGCAAAGGCAGCCCTTGAGAGACTATATAATGCAATTGCAAACCTTGAACACGTTATTGAAACCTCAGAGGATAGGGAACTTACTGCTGAAGAATTAGAATTTTTCAATAGGCTTGATAGCTTTAGGGAAAGATATATCGAAGTCATGGACGATGATTTTAATACTGCTGATGGAATTTCAGTTATATTTGACCTTGTAAGGGAAGTTAACACAAACATTAAAGAGGGTTCACCAAAGAAGCTTGCACAAAAAGCCCTCGACCTTATAAGGGAGCTTGGTTCACCACTTGGAATACTTGAAAAATCAACAAAGGGAAGCCTTGATGAGGAAATTGAAAGGCTTATAGAAGAAAGACAAAAGGCAAGAAAGGAAAAGAACTACGCCCTTGCAGACAAAATAAGGGATCAGCTAAAGGAAATGGGAATAATACTTGAAGATACTCCACAGGGAGTAAGATGGAAGAGAATGTAATAGGGACGGTTCATCAAAATTATCAACTCCCAACTAAAAAACCAACTAGTAAAAGATAAAAAACTTAAACTTAGGTGCCAGGCACCTAAGTTTAAGTTTTTTGTTTTAAATTTTAAAATTTTTATGTATAATATAAGCAAATGATTATGAAATAAGCATAAGTTAAGGTGATGTTATGACGAACAGGGAAAGGGAGATATTAAATATTGTAAGGGAAAACCCACTTATATCCCAGGATGAAATTGCAAAAAGGTTAGGTATAACAAGGTCATCTGTTGCGGTTCATATTACTAATCTTATGAAGAAGGGATTAATTTTAGGAAAAGGTTATGTTTTACCGCAAAATGAAGATTATGTATTTGTTGTAGGTGCTGCAAATGTTGATATGTTAGGTTATCCAAAATCAAAATTAAAACTTAAGGACTCCAATCCTGGAAATTTAAAAATTTCCTTTGGAGGGGTTGGAAGAAATATTGCAGAAAACTTAGCAAGGATGGGTGTAAAGACAAAGCTTTTAACCCTTTTGGGTGAGGACATATATGGCAGAAAAATATATGACCACGCAAAAAAGATTGGGATAGACGTAAGCTCCGTTTACTTTTTAGAAGATAAGCAAACCTCAACCTATATATCGATTCAAGATGAAAAAGGGGATATGGCACTTGCCTTATCCTGCATGGATATATATGATGAATTTAAAGTTGACTATATTAAAGAAAACAAAGGTTTAATTAAAAATTCAAAATGTATAGTTGTAGATACAAATCTTCCTGAGGATGTATTAAAATATATTTCTGAGGAATTTGAAGTTCCAATTTTTTTGGATACAGTATCAACTACAAAAGCCCTTAAGGTTAAGGATTTTATAGGCAATTTTTATTGCATAAAACCAAATAAATACGAGGCAGAGGCCTTAACTGGGATAAAAATAAACGATGAAAAGGATTTAAAAATATGCAGCGATTATTTTTTACAAAGGGGTGTTAAAAGGATATTTATATCATTAGGAGAAGATGGAGTATTTTATAGCGATGGAAGAATATATAATTTATTAAAGGCACCAAAGATTGAAGCAGTAAATTCAAACGGAGCTGGGGATGCCTTTGTTGCAGGCCTTGTTTTTGGCTTTATTAATGGATATGATATAGACCTTTCAGCAAAACTTGCAATGGCTGCATCAATTATTGCACTAAAATCAGAGGATACAATAAATCCAAATATAAATATAGATTCTATTCAATCTACTATAAAGGAGATGGGATTATGATAAATTACTTAGAACTTAGCAAAGAAGTAGAAAAGGCACTAAAACTTGGAAAGCCCGTTGTTGCCCTTGAATCGACTATAATTTCCCACGGTATGCCATATCCAGAAAACGTAGAAACAGCTTTGAACGTAGAAAGGATCGTCAGGGAAAATGGAGCAACTCCGGCAACTATTGCTATAATAAACGGTAAGTTAAAGGCAGGATTAACTCCTGATGAGATAGAGTATCTTGGGAAAAAAGGAAGGGAAATAGTAAAGGTTTCAAGACGCGATATCCCCTTTATAGTTGCAAAAAAGATGGACGGTGCAACAACCGTTGCTTCAACTATGATCATTGCTGCCCTTGCGGGGATAAGGGTTTTTGCAACTGGGGGAATTGGAGGAGTTCATAGGGAAGCCCAGGAGACTTTTGATATTTCAGCGGATCTGCAGGAGCTTGCCAATACAAATGTTGCGGTTGTGTGCGCAGGAGCAAAGTCAATTTTAGATTTAGGTCTTACATTGGAATACCTTGAAACCTTTGGAGTTCCTGTTGTAGGTTATAAAACCGATGAGCTTCCAGCCTTTTATACAAGAAGGAGCGGATTTAAACTAGATTATAGACTAGACACTCCAGAGGAAATCGCAAAGGCAATATTTGTGAAGTGGCAGCTTGGATTAAAGGGTGGAGTTGTTGTAGCAAACCCGATTCCAGAGGAATATGAAATGGACTATGATGTTATAAATAAAGCAATCGAGGATGCCCTTTTAGAGGCAAAGGAAAAGGGAATAAAGGGGAAGGAAACCACTCCGTTTTTACTTGCAAAGGTTAAGGAAATAACAGGAGGAAAAAGCCTTGACTCCAATATTCAATTGGTTTATAATAACGCAAAGCTTGCTTCTGAAATTGCAGTTGAGCTAAGCAGGATGGGCTAATTTATCTAAAATTTAAGGCGGTGGACGTATGAATTTAGAAGAGCTAAAAAGAAAGGCGGAGGATTTAAGTAAAAACTTATATATCCTTTACCTTGCATATAAGCATCCTAAAACACCAATTATTGCAAAGCTCTGGGCAGGCATTGTTATTGCCTATGCCTTGAGCCCTGTTGACCTGATACCTGACTTTATTCCTGTCCTTGGCTATTTAGATGATTTAGTATTAATTCCATCAGGGATTGCCCTTGCTATAAAACTTATTCCAAAGGAAGTTTGGGAGGAGTGCAAGGAAAAAGAAGCCGATATGAAGGATGCAAAGAAAAAGGGCATCATAGCAGGAATTATAATTGCACTTCTTTGGGCTTATATTGTTTATTTGATACTTAAATTTATGAATATCATTAGATAAAAAGCTCTTGTATTAAGAACTTTTCTAGATAGAACAAATGATGGCAGCAAATATTGGGTAAAGGAATAAAAAGAAGGATTTTTTTGTTATTTGTAGAATATATTATAATTAAGTTTAAGAATTTAGTTTATAAAAAGAATTCTCCGAGTCTTAAGGCCTAAGGCAAGGCTATGGCCTTAAGACCGATAGGGTAGAGTTGGAAACGGCTCTGCCTCCCCTTTGGAAAGGAGAATATTAGGATAGTATTCTCCTTTCGGACAAAAACGAAAGGAGTTTTTTGTATGAGAAGATGGATTGTCCTTTTATTATCTATTTTTCTAATGTCTTGTTCATCAGCTCAAAAGAAGGAAATAACTTTGGCAACTACCACAAGCCTTCAGGATTCAGGTCTTTTAGAATATTTAATCCCAAAATTTGAAAAGGATACTGGCATTAAAGTAAAGGTGATTGCAAGAGGCACAGGAGAGGCTCTTGAGATTGCAAAACGTGGAGATGCTGATATATTATTTGTCCATTCAAAGGAAAAGGAAGAGGAATTCATAAAAGAAGGATATGGACTTAAAAGGGATGAAATTATGTATAACGACTTTGTAATAGTAGGACCTAAAGATGATCCTGCAAAGGTAAAAGAAAACGCATCAAATAATCCCCTAAAAGCCTTTGAGCTTATATATAAGTCTAATTCAGTTTTTGTATCAAGAGGGGACGAATCCGGAACCCATCAAAGGGAGAAAAAACTTTGGAGGGAAATAAATATAAATCCTAAATGGAAAAGCTACATAGTTTCAGGACTAGGTATGGGACAAGTTTTAAATATAGCAGATGAAAAGGGAGGGTATACCCTTTCTGATAGGGCTACATATATAACGATGAAGAAGAATTTAAGCCTTCAAATAGTTTGCGAAGGGCATCCAATGTTAAAAAATCAATACAGCATAGTGCTTTTAAACCCTAATAAAATAAGTCACAAAAAAGAGCTTGCAGAGGAATTTGAAGTATGGATTTTATCAGATAAGGCTAAAGAGCTTATAAACAACTATGGCATTGAAAAATACGGGGAGCCTTTATTCAAATTCAACGGGAAAAGGTGATTAGATGGAAATATTAGAGATTATTTTAACTTCCCTTTATGTATCCTTAACATCTACAGCAATAGCTTCGATTATAGCAATTTTATTAGCTGTTCCCTTTTCGATTAAGGATTTTAAGCTAAAAAGGGCAATATATAGAATAGCTGATAGTCTTATGGCAATGCCACCGGTTGTTATGGGGCTTATAGTTTTCATAATATTATCCAAAAGGGGACCGTTAGGAGAACTAAATCTTCTTTTTACACCAACTGCCATGATAATTGCTCAGATGCTGCTTATATTGCCTATTATATTTGTTTTAACTGTAAGGCAGATTGAAAAAATAGCTCCGACAATTCAAAAAAACTGTTATATGTTAGGGGGAGATTATGGGGATTTTCTATTCCTCATAATTAATGAATGCAAAGGAGAAATATTTACATCAGTAACATCAGGATTTTCAAGGGCGATATCGGAAGTTGGCGCTGTTATGATGGTGGGCGGAAACATAAAAGGATATACAAGGGTTATGACAACCTTTATAGCTCTTGAAACAAGCAAAGGCAATTTTAAGGATGCTCTAATCATAGGTCTTATTCTTTTAGCTATTTCCTTTTTAATAAACATAATACTTCATTCATTGAAGGGAAGAGAAACAAATGAATATATTAATTAAAGGTCTTGTAAAGGAATACGAAAAGGTGGCATTAAGTATTGAT
Organism: Caloramator sp. CAR-1; assembly: GCF_030546345.1. Taxonomy (NCBI): domain Bacteria; kingdom Bacillati; phylum Bacillota; class Clostridia; order Eubacteriales; family Clostridiaceae; genus Caloramator; species Caloramator sp. CAR-1. The sequence goes on along the minus strand of NZ_JAUONW010000007.1, from coordinate 51,354 downwards.
GAACTTTTTATAGAGGGAGGGAAAATAGTTGCCCTTCTTGGACTTAATGGAAGTGGGAAAACTACCCTTTTGGAGTGCATAGCCAATTTTAAAGGATATGATAAAGGGATTATTTATTACGATGGCGAAGAGGATTTTGAAAAGGTTAGAAACAAAATTTCCATAATGCAGCAAAGGCCTTACATATTCAATATGCCTGTAAAGGAAAACATAATATTAGGTCTTAGATATCAAAGATTAGATACAAAAATTATAGAGGAAAGGTTAAAAAAATATAATTCATATTACAATTTAAATTTTCTAGATAAAAATGCCAAAAAACTTTCTGGGGGAGAGGCTGCAAAGGTTGCCCTATTAAGGGCTGTAATATTAGAAAGGCCACTTTTATTGCTTGATGAACCGACTGCTAACATGGACATTGAAGGCACCCTTATGACGGAAAAACTTTTAAAGGACATAAATAAAGAATTTGGGACAACTATATTAATTGTAACCCATGACATTTTTCAAGCCGAAAGAATAGCAGACATAGTAATTTTTATGGATAAGGGAAAAATAATTGAAATGAATACAAATGAGGAGTTTTTTAATAATCCTAAAAATCCACTGGTTAAAAAGATTTTAAAAAGGGGTGAAGTAAATGATTAAAGTTGCAATTTTAACTGTAAGCGACAAAGGTTCAAGGGGGGAGAGGGTGGACACTACATCGGTTGCAATTAAAGAAGTATTAGATCCGAATTTATATGAAGTTGTTGAGACAAAAATAGTTCCAGATGAAATTGAGGATATAAAATGTGAGCTTATAAGATTTTGCGATGATTTAAAGGTGGATCTTGTATTAACAAACGGAGGGACAGGATTTTCAAGAAGGGACGTAACACCTGAGGCAACATTGGCGGTAATTGAAAAAATAGTTCCAGGTATTCCTGAAGCCATGAGGGCAAAATCTTTGGAGATAACTCCAAAGGCAATGCTTTCACGTGCAGTTGCAGGTATAAGAAAAGGAACATTGATAATAAATCTTCCAGGAAGTCCAAAGGGTGCGGTAGAAAACTTAAATGTAGTTTTGCCTGCCCTAAAGCATGGCATTGAGATACTCAAGGGAGAGGCATCAGAATGTGCAAGAAAGGATGATTAACATGGAGCTCTTAAAGCTTGTTTCAATAAAGGAAGCAAAGGAAATAATAGAAAAAAATTCAACATATAAAATCGAAACGGAAAAAATAAATATTCTTGACTCCCTTGGAAAAATTTTAGCTATGGATATATATTCAAATGAAAATGTTCCTGACTTTGTAAGGTCAACCGTTGATGGATATGCGGCTCAATCGGAGGATGTCTTTGGTGCAAGTGAGAGCCTCCCTGCTATATTAAAGCTTGTTGGGGAGGTTAAAATTGGACAAACTCCCCCATGTGAAATAAATGCAGGAGAGTGTATGTATGTCCCAACCGGTGGAATGCTACCTAAGGGTGCTGATACTGTTGTTATGATAGAATACACTGAAAAATTAGACCATGAAACAATACTTGTAAATAAACCTACAGCACCATTACAGAACATAGTTGAAATAGGAGAGGATGTAAAAAAGGGAGAGCTTATATTAAAAAAGGGGACAAAGGTAAGGCCCTATGAGATTGGCGTTTTATCAAGCCTTGGCATACTTGAAATAGAAGTATATAAAAAGATTAAAGTTGGTATAATATCAACCGGCGATGAGGTGGTTGATCCAAAAGAAAAAATAAACTTAGGACAGGTTAGGGACATAAATAGTTATCTATTATATTCCCTTTGTGAGGAGGAGGGGGTAGAACCTACCCTTTATGGAATAGTTAAGGATGATTATGAAAAACTCAGGGAAACCTTAGATAGGGCAATAAAGGAGTGCGACGTTGTTATAATGTCCGGCGGAAGCTCCGTAGGAAATAAGGATGAAACCGTAAAGGTTATTAAATCCTTTGAAAACTCTAATATTTTCATCCATGGTATTGCCATAAAACCAGGTAAACCAACCATTATAGGTAAAATAGGGGAAAAGTTTGTCTATGGGTTACCAGGGCATCCTTTAGCCTGTGCTGTGATATTTAAAAACTTCGTTGCCCATTATTTTGATAAACTTAGAGGATTCGAAAGGGAGGACTTTTGGATAGAATGCAAAATGGCAGTTAACTATCATAAAGCCCAGGGAAGGGCGGAGTTTTTGCCTGTAAGAATAAAGGAGGAAAATGGAGAGCTTATAGCATATCCTACATATTATAAATCCGGGCTGATATCCTGTTTTTCAAAATCCTTTGGATATATCTATATAGAAAAGGAATTAGAAGGAGTTTACCAAGGGCAAAGGGTTAAAGTATTTAAGTTTTAGGAGGTTGCCATGGAAAGGAATATTTATCTTTCTAATATAAGCCTTGAAAAGGCAATTGATATGTATTTTGAAAGGATAAAGGATTTTAGATTAGGAACAGAGGTTGTAAAAACACATGAAGCAAAGGGAAGAATAACTGCAAAACCTGTCTTTGCAAAAATTTCATCTCCCTTTTATAACAGCTCTGCAGTAGATGGAATAGCTGTCGTTGCTAAAAATACATTTACGGCAACAGACAGAAACCCATTAAGATTAAAAGAAGGTAAAGATTACATCGTAGTTGATACTGGAGATCCAATCCCGGATGAATACGATGCGGTTATAATGGTTGAAGATACTATTAAGGTTTCAGAAGATGAAGTTGAGATAATTAAGCCAGCTATCCCTTGGCAAAATATAAGGCAGATGGGGGAGGATATAGTAGAGGGTCAATTAATTCTTCCCCAAAGCCATAGGATAAGACCTGTTGATATTGGTGCTTTAATTGCAGGAGGGGTGTTTGATGTTGAAGTATATAAAAGGCCAAGGGTTGCTATAATTCCAACTGGAACGGAAATTGTAGAGCCTGGGGCCCATCTTAAGATTGGCGATATAATTGAGTTTAACTCAAGGGTTTTTGCTGCTTTAGTTGAAGAATACGGAGGAATTCCTACAAGGTTTAACATAGTTAAAGATGATTTTGAAAAGCTTTTGGAAACTGTTAAAAAGGCAGCTGAGGAGTATGACGTTGTCCTTTTAAATGCAGGTTCTTCAGCTGGAAGGGAGGACTATTCTAAAAAGGTTATCGAAACATTAGGTGAAGTGTATATTCATGGTGTTGCAATAAAGCCGGGTAAACCTGTTATATTGGGAAGAGTATTAAATAAGCCAATCGTTGGAATACCTGGTTTTCCAGTCTCAGCATTTTTTATAATGGAAAACATAGTTAAAAAGCTTGTTAATTTTGTTCAGGGATATGATATCAAGGATAAAAAATATATAGAGGCACAACTATCAAAAAGGGTTATGTCTTCATCTAAATATCTTGAATTTGTAAGGGTTAAATTAGGCTATATAGAAGGAAAATATATAGCAACCCCAATAGAAAGGGGAGCTGGGGCTACCATGAGCCTTGTTAGGGCTGATGGAGTTTTAGAGGTTCCGGAGGAGCTTGAAGGATATGAAAAGGGAAGCGTTGTTAATATAAATCTTTTAAAGGCAGAGGATGAGATTAAAAATACTATCCTTTGCATTGGAAGCCATGACATCATACTTGATATTGCTGCAGACCTTTTAGCAAAGAAGGGACGATATAACTTAGCGTCTGCCCATGTGGGAAGTATGGGGGGGATTTTGGCTCTTAAGGACAAGGAAACCCATTTTGCAACAGTTCATCTCCTTGATATGGAAACAGGTGAATACAATAGGACGTATATAAGAAAATATATCCCAAATAGAAAAATTGCAATTATTAAATTTGTAAAGAGAATTCAAGGTCTTATGGTTAAAAGGGGTAACCCCTTAAATATTCACTCAATAGAAGATATTGCTAAAAAGGGTGCAAGGTTTGTAAACAGACAAAAAGGCTCTGGGACAAGGATTTTATTTGATTTTGAACTTAAAAAATTGGGAATAAGCCCAAGGGATATAAAGGGATATGAAAGGGAGGATTATACCCATATTTCAGTTGCAGCACAGGTAGCCAAAAACAATGCCGACTGCGGACTTGGAGTTTTCTCAGCAGCACAGATTATGGACCTTGATTTTATTCCAGTTGCAAATGAGGAATATGATATTGCAATTCCTGTTGAATATCTTGAGCTTGATGGTGTGAAAAAATTTATAGAGGTTATTAGTTCGGAGGAATTCAAAAAAGAACTTGATAGACTTGGAGGTTACGACTATAGCGATTTAGGTAAGATCATTATTGAATAGGGGAATTTATATGAAGGATAAATTTGGGAGAACAATCAATTATTTAAGGATATCGGTTACAGATAGGTGCAATCTAAGATGCATTTACTGTATGCCTGAGGAAGGAATAATAAAAAAAGACCATGACGAAGTTTTGCGAAACGAGGATTATATTAAAATTATAAAAATTGCGGCAGAGCTTGGAATTAAAAAGATAAGATTCACTGGCGGAGAACCCCTTGTAAGAAAGGGAATAGAGAGCTTGATTTATGAAACCTCTAAAATTGAAGGGATTGACGATATTGCCTTAACTACAAATGGGACAAGGCTCTACGAAATGGCAGATACCTTAAAAAAAGCAGGGCTTAAAAGGGTAAATATAAGCCTTGATACCTTAAAAAAGGATAAATTTAAAATGATAACCCGAATTGGAAATATAGATGATGTGTTTAGGGCAATTGAAAAAAGTATAGAAGTTGGGTTTAACCCCATAAAGATAAATACTGTAGTTATAAAAGGAATAAACGATGATGAAATAATGGATTTTGTAAAATTGTCCGACGAATACCCACTGCATATTAGGTTTATTGAAATAATGCCAATTGGTGAGGGTGCAAAGTTTAAGGATGGATATATATCTTCACAGGAGATTATAGCTGGAATTGAAAATCTTACTCCTGTTGAAACAGGACCTAATAGCACGGCAATGGTATTTAAAAGAAAGGGTGCAAAGGGTAGCTTAGGATTTATAGCGCCTATGACCTGTAAATTTTGCTCAAGCTGCAATAGAATACGTTTAACGGCAACAGGAACCATAAAACCATGCCTTCATTCCAAAGAGGAGATGGATTTAAAGGCATTTTTAGAGGATAAATATAAATTAAAATTAATTCTTGAACATGCTATTTTAAATAAACCTTTAGAACACAACCTTGAAAAGGAATTAAGCAAAAGTCAAAAGATGATGTTTCAGATAGGGGGATAATTTATGGATCTTACTCATATAAATGAAGAAGGAAGGGCAAGGATGGTGGATGTCAGTGAAAAGGAGGCTACTAAAAGGGAGGCCGTTGCAATAGGAAGCATTTATATGAAGGAGGAAACTTTAAAAAGGGTCCATGAGGGAACCATTAAAAAGGGTGATGTTTTAGCAGTTGCGCAGGTTGCAGGCATAATGGCGGCTAAAAATACTTCGCATTTGATTCCAATGTGCCATCCTATAATGACAACAGGTTGTGATATTAGTTTTAAACTTGACTTTGACAACTCCAAGATCGACATAAAAGCTACCGTTAAGACAATTGGACAAACAGGAGTTGAAATGGAGGCTCTGACGGCTGTATCGGTTGCTGCATTGACTATATACGATATGTGTAAGGCAATAGATAGGGATATGGTTATAAGCGATGTTATGCTTGTTAGAAAAAGCGGAGGAAAATCAGGAATTTATGAAAGGGAGGTTTAATAATGGCAAAGGTTGTTTCTGTCAATATAAGTGAGAGAAAGGGAACCATAAAAAAGCCAATTGAGGTTGGATATTTTAGAGAAAACCATGGCCTTGAAGGGGATGCCCATGCAGGGAATTGGCATAGGCAAGTTAGCCTTTTAGCACAGGAGAGCATAGATAAAATGAAAAGAATGGGAATTTGGGATTTGGTTGCAGGAAAATTTGCCGAAAATATTACAACGGAAGGAATAGAGCTATATACCCTTCCTGTTGGGACAAGGCTTAAGGTTGGTGAGGAAGTTATCCTCGAAATATCCCAGATAGGGAAAAAATGCCATGAAGCCTGTGAAATAAGAAAAATTACAGGAGACTGCATAATGCCAAGGGAAGGTATATTTGCAAAGGTTATAAAGGGAGGATTCGTAAGACCTGGCGACGAAATAGAAATAGTGGCTGGCACTTAAGATTTAAGTTTTTAAAGGATGCTATTTGGCATCCTTTAAATGTTAAAAATTTATTTTTAAGAATTTTCGGAAAAAATCTGTTATAATAAAGTATTTTGTATTATAATAAAGTTAAATGCAATATATTACCAAAAGTTATAATAATTTTTATTGATTGGTAATATATTGTATTGAAAACAAACAAGGGGGGTATTTTGGTGTTTGGTTATGCTGGAAAAATATTAAGAGTTGACCTTACGAGTGGGACTTACAAGGTGGAAGATTTAAATCTAGACCTTGCTAAAAAATACATAGGAGGAAGAGGGCTAGGAAGCAAAATTTTCTTTGACGAAGTTGATCCTAATGTTGAGCCCTTTAGCCCAGAAAACAAGTTAATTGTTGCTACAGGACCTCTTTCAGGAACCCCAGTTCCAACCGGCGGAAGATATATGGTAATTACTAAATCGCCATTGACAGGTGCAATTGCCTGCTCAAATTCAGGGGGATATTTTGGTGCAGAATTAAAGGCAGCAGGATATGATATGATAATACTTGAAGGAAAGGCAGAAAAACCTGTCTATATTGCTATAGAGGACGACAAGATAGAAATTAAAGAAGCAGGACACCTTTGGGGAAAACTTGTTTCCGAAACTACCGACGAACTTAAAAAAGAACATGGCGAAAAGGTTAGAGTTTTATGCATAGGACCTGCTGGTGAAAAGCTCTCAAGAATAGCAGCGGTTATAAACGATTATGACAGAGCCGCAGGACGTTCAGGCGTTGGTGCAGTAATGGGATCCAAGAATCTTAAGGCTATAGTTGTAAGGGGAACAAAGGCAGTTAAACTTTATGATGAAGAAAAGGTTAAGGATGTTGTTGCATCAAAGATAAAGATGCTAAGAGAAAATGGAGTTACAGGTCAGGGACTTCCAACCTATGGAACAGCAGTTCTTGTTAATATCATAAACGAGCATGGTATATTCCCGGTTGCTAACTTCCAAAGGGCATATACTGAAAATGCAGATTATATAAGTGGCGAGACAATGACAAGGGATATACTTGTTAGAAAGAATCCATGCTATAGATGCCCAATTGCCTGCGGTAGATGGGTAAGGTTAAAGGACGGAAAAGAAGTTGGAGGACCAGAATACGAAACTTTATGGGCATTTGGTGCTGACTGTGATGTTTATGATATAAATGCTGTTGCAGAAGCTAACTTTTGGTGTAACGAATATGGGCTTGACACTATTTCAACAGGAACAACGATTGCTGCCGCTATGGAACTTTATGAAAAGGGATATGTAAAGGATGAAGAAATTAAGGATGATGGTTATTCGTTAAAATTTGGCGATGCAGAGGCAATAGTTGGCTGGACTAAGAAGATTGGTGCAAGGGAAGGCTTTGGGGATAAGATGGCTGAAGGTTCATATAGATTATGTGAAGCTTATGGAGTGCCTGAACTTTCAATGTCGGTTAAAAAGCAGGAACTTCCAGCATACGACCCAAGAGGAGTTCAAGGCCATGGTCTTGAATATGCAACTTCAAATAGAGGTGGTTGCCACGTTAGAGGATATATGATTTCACCGGAAATCCTTGGTGCACCACAAAAGATAGATAGATTCTCCCTTGAAGGAAAGGCAGAATGGGTTAAGGTATTCCAAGACCTTACAGCAGTTATTGACTCATTAGGACTTTGCCTATTTACATCCTTTGCCCTTGGAGCACCTGATTATGCAGAGCTTATGAATGTTGTATCTGGAACTGATTTTACTGCAGAAACAATACTTGAGGCAGGTTCAAGAATTTGGACTCTAGAAAGAGTATTCAACCTAAAGGCTGGAATCGATCCAAGTGAAGACAAACTTCCAAAGAGATTATTAGAAGACCCAATCCCAGAAGGACCATCAAAAGGTCATGTTCATAGATTATCAGAGCTTTTACCAAAATACTATGAAGTTCGAGGATGGGACGAAAAGGGATATCCAAAGGAAGAAACATTAGAAAAGCTTGGAATTAAATAATTAATAAATCACCCTAAAAGGTAAATCCTTTTAGGGTGATTAAGTATTTGCTTTGGGGTGATTTTGTGGGATTTGAAAAGCTTTATATAGAACTTACCGATAAGTGTAATCTAAACTGTAAAATGTGCTATAGGCGCTCCTGGAGTGAAATTCCTCGTGATATGGATATTGAAATATTAAGAAGGATTTATGATGAGGTTAGGGATAAAAACTTAAAGGAGGTTATCCTTGGAGGAATTGGCGAGCCTACCTTTTCCCATCTTATATATGACGCTATTAATTTATTTTCAAATTTTAATTTAACTATAACGACGAATGGAACAATATTAAATGAAAAGCTAAAGGAACTTATTGTGGACTATGTTGATAAATTAGTGATTTCAATAGACGGTTTTGAGGACAAATATGAGGATATTAGGGGATTTAATTTAAATAGAGTTGTTAACAATATTAAAGATATTAATAATTTGAAAATGAAAAGAAAAAAAGAAAAACCTTATATTGTAATTCAGTTTGTTGCTACTAAAGACAATATAGATGATATATTTAAGGTTCTTGATTTGGCAAATGAATTGAATGCCTTTCAAATAATTATTTCAAATGTTATCCCTCAAACTGATGATTATAAGGATAAGATATTATACACAAAGTATGAAAACAACGAAATGAAAACATTATTTGAAAGACTTAGAATTTATTCCTTTAGAAGGGGATTAAATTTAATGCTTCCTAATGTGGAACTTAAAACCGAAAGATACTGCCCCTTCATTGAAGAAAATGCTATTGTGATTGGAGCAGATGGTGGAGTATATCCTTGTTATAGGTTTTCACATTCAATAAACGAATACATTTTTGAAAAAGAAAAGAAGGTTTCAAAATACTCATTTGGTAGTATTTATGAAAGAAGAATTGAAGATATATATGAAAGCTCAGATTATCAAAATTTTAAAATGAGGGTATTTAATAATAGATACCCATCCTGCTTAGACTGTGATCTTGTAGATGGTTGTGATATAGTTAAAACGAGCGATTATGACTGCTATACCAATAAGCCCTCCTGTGCAGATTGCCTTTGGAGTAGAAAAATTGCTATATGTCCATAAGGAGGTGATAATTTGATAAAAGTAAAATTGTTTGCTACATTTAGAGAAGGAAGACAAAAGGAAGTTATCTTTAACTATTTTGAAGGAATAAACGGAAGATATATATTGGATAAACTTGACATTAAGGAGGAAGATGTAGCAATATATTTAGTAAATGGATTGGATGGCAAAATTGATAATCCATTAAACGATGGTGATACAATTTCTCTTTTTCCTCCTGTAGGTGGAGGTTGATGGAGGGATAAAATATGGGAAGATATGAAAGAAACATGAATATGCTATCAAAGGAGGAAAACGAAAGGCTAAGGAGTTTTAAAGTTTGTGTTGTGGGATGCGGCGGATTAGGCGGATATGTTATTGAAATGCTTGGAAGATTAGGGATAGGACATATTACAGCTGTAGACAAGGATGCTTTTGAAGAATCTAATCTAAACAGGCAAATCCTTTCAAATGTAAATAATTTAGGTCAATATAAAGCCCTTGAGGCAAAAAGGAGAATGGAAACAGTAAATCCAGATGTGGTTGTAGATTCAATAATCGCTGAATTTAATGATAAAAATGCGGAGGAAATTCTTAAAGGACATAATTTAGTTATCGATGCCCTTGACAATATACAATCAAGACTCATGCTACAGGATATATGTGAAAAGTTAAATATTCCTCTTATTCATGGAGCAATAGCCGGTTGGTATGGCCAAGTTACTACTATATTGCCAGGTGATAGAACCTTGAATTATATATACAAAAATAAAGTCCAAAGGGGTATCGAAAAGGATTTAGGAAATCCTTCCTTTACACCAGCTTTAGTTGCCTCCATTCAAGTTAGCGAAGCCCTAAAGGTTCTTTTGGGAAGGGGAGATTTATTAAGAAAAGAAGTTTTGTATATAGATACTTATACCCAAGAGTATCATAAAGTAAGATTTGATTAAAAATATATTTTAAATAAATTTTAAATGAAAGGCGGGACTAATATGATTTTAACTACAACTCCAACAGTTGAAGGAAGAAGGATAATTGAATACAAGGGGATTGTATTTGGTGAAGTTATTAGCGGTGTTAACTTTGTTAAGGACTTTATGGCAGGGCTTACTGATTTTCTTGGCGGAAGATCAAGGACCTATGAAGAAGAGCTGATGTATGCAAGGCAAAGAGCCCTTGATGAGCTAAAGGAAAGAGCTGCAGCAATGGGAGCAAATGCAGTTGTTGGAATAGACATTGATTATGAGGTTTTAGGTCAGGCAGGAAGTATGCTTATGGTAACTGCATCTGGAACTGCAGTTGTTGTTGAATAGGCCTAAGGTTTATCCTTAGGTTTTTTTATTGCACAATGTTTATATATGTTATATAATATATATAACAAATATAATAGGAGGGTTTTTATGGTGTCGATGACAAAAATTATTTTTATGGTTATAACGGCTTTAATTGCATTTGGACTGCCTATTGTTCTTGGAATTGTTTTTTGTAAAAAGTTTGGGGGAACAGTAAAGGCTATTTTAGTGGGTGGCCTTGTGTTTTTCATTTTTCAAATGGTTTTAAGGATTCCTCTGCTGCAGGTCTTTTCAAAGCAGGATTGGTATGTTGCAATGGCAAAAAATCACCTTCTGCTTGCTATATTTTTAGGCCTTACAGCAGGGATATTTGAAGAGGTTGGAAGGTTCTTAGGTTTTAGGTTTTTATTAAAAGACAGGCTAAACTATGGAAACGGTCTTGCCTTTGGAGTTGGACATGGTGGCATTGAGGCTGTTCTATTAGTTGGGCTTAATTATATAAATTATATCATCTTTGCCCTTTTGTTAAATAAGGGATTAATAAACCAAGTTTTTGCCGGGAAGATTTCAAATGATATGATAAGTGAAATTGTTAAGATGCTTGTTTCAACTCCAGTCTATAATTTTCTTCTTGCAGGACTTGAAAGGGCTTTTGCCATAACCATTCAAATAGCACTATCCCTCATAGTCCTCCTTGCTGTTAGGAATAAAAATTTACTTTATCTGTTAATCGCCATACTGCTTCATATGCTAATAGATACTCCTATTGCCTATATGGCAATGAATGGCGTTAATGTGTTTATTTTAGAGGGAATAACATTTTTAATTGCACTTGCTTCACTGTATTTTATAATAAGGATGAAGGATATGGATAAAGTAACTAATGAAGTTGAATTATAAGGAAGTGGGAGGATGTTTGTTAAAATAGATTTGACATCGGATGTTCCTATATACCTTCAAATCAAAAATGCAATAATAGAAGGAATAGCACGGGGGGAGCTAAAGGAAGGGGATAGCTTACCCCCGATAAGGCAGCTTGCTGAGGATATTGGTGTAAACATGCATACCATAAATAAAGCCTATAACCTTTTAAAGGATTTGGGATTTATAACTATAAACAAAAAATACGGTGCAGTAATATCTGTAGAGGGCTTTAATGAGACTTTTATGGAAAATTTAAAGGAGGAGCTAAGACCGATTATTGCAGAGGCATTTGTTAAGGGGATTGACAAGGAAACGTTTTTAAAACTGGTTGAGGGTATTTTAGATGAGTTTGGGGGAAGTAAAAATGAGTAAGACAGTATTTTTGCTTATAATGATTCCAGATATTCTTCTTTTAAATTTCTTTGCATTATATTTTCCTAAATTTACACGGGAAGGAATATTTTTTGGTGTTAGAATTCCCTATGGGTTTAAGGAACTTAAGGAATTTAAGGAATTGGAAAGGGAGTATAAACGAAACTATGCAATATCAATGCTAATCCCAACCATCGCATTAATCTTGATATTTTTCTTTGCCGGCATGAATGCTATAATAAAATCTGTTTTACTTTATACCTACTTGATACCTGCTGCTATGTTTTTGAATTATTATAAAATTTATAAGAAGGTTTTATCAATAAAAAAGAAAAGCAATTGGTTTGAGGGTAAAACACAGGTTGTAACTGTAAGTTTAAAAAGAAGAGAGGATATTAAAAATTATCCATCTAAGCTTTGGTTTGTTATTCCTGCAATTTTGATTGTGTTTAATATAGTTATTACGATTTTAAGGTTTCCTTATCTTCCGGATAAGCTTCCCTTGCATTATGACATAAACGGTCAAGTTAATAGATGGGGAGATAAGTCTTTTTCACATTTTATCCCCATATTCTTAGTTCAAGTAGGATTATTTGCCCTTTTATATTTAATTTATAGATTAATTCTAAAGGGAAAGCTTTCCATAAGCCCGATAAATCCCGAAAAGTCACAGGAAACCAATGAGCTAATAAAGATTATATCAGCAAAGCTTATAATAATTTTAGCTATTGTCCAGCAGTTTATATTTGTTTTGACAAACCTTAATATGCTCCTTATTTTAAATCTTAATTTAATGACTAGCCTTATAGTAGCCTTAACACTATTAACTTTTTTAGTAATAGTCCTTTTTGCTATAAAAATTTATAACCTCATAAAACACCCACTAAAAAATAATCTTGATGATAAAATAATTGAAAGGGATGATGATGAGTTTTGGAAGATGGGGCTGTTTTACTATAACCCCGATGATCCATCCCTCTTTGTTGAAAAAAGAATTGGAATAGGTTGGGATTTCAATTATGCTCATCCGGTAGGTAAGGCAGTAGCAATCATAATCATTTTAACTTTACTTTCTTCTGCAATTTTTATTCTTTGGCTTCCTTTATAAAGGAAGCATCAGACTGTTGAAAAAGTTGTTTTTTGATAAGCCCCGTGAAGGATTTCCCTGGCATTCGCTCATTTCGCTAAGCAATTCTAAGCTTTTCTTTGTTTTCAAAAGTCCTACCCTCGTGAGCCGACATCCGTGTCGGCCACTCGGCTCTGCACGTCCGTGTGCAGAATTACGGACTTTTGAAAAGTAGAAAAGCAAGAATTGCTAGAGCTTATGAGAGATGCCTTTTTGAAATCCATTCACGGGGCTCTTGCAAAGTCTAAACACTAATGAGAGTTTGTCTACAATCTGTGGCTTCCTTTATAAAGGAAGCATTTTTATTTGCCTTAATTTTTTGTGAATGATATAATAAGGGTAAAATTTATTTAGGAAGGTTGAGAGAATGGATTTTTCCTTATTATCGGAGCTTATAGATAAAGAAAAAAATGTTAATCTTTTAAATCCTTTGATATGGGCTTATGTTGGGGATGCAGTTTATGAGATGTATGTCAGAACTTATTTAATCTCCCAAGGGGTTAAAAGGCCCCATGATATCCATGTTGAATCTGTTAAATTTGTAAAGGCAGCAAACCAGTCAAAGCTTTTAGAAATACTCCTTAATTATCTTACTGAGGAGGAAATAGAAATAGTTCGAAGGGGAAGAAATGCAAAGAGCTATCATGTTCCTAAAAATGCCAATGTGATGGATTATAGAAGGGCAACTGCCCTTGAAGCTTTGTTTGGGTATTTGTATCTTAACAAAAGAAGTGAACGCATAGATGAGCTTTTTAAAATAATTTTTGAAAATATCAATTTAATATGAGGTGGTTAAGATGGGGGCAAATTTAAAGGTTGAACTTATCGCATATACTCCAGAGGCTGAAAAGATAGTGGCATCTGCTGCAAAGCTTTGCTATAGCAGGGTTGGAATTAGCGAAATAGGAGAAAATTTAGATAAGGAAAACATTGAAAAGTTTTTAAACATGCTTTTAGATTTAGGGCACGAATCACCTGTTGAGCATGTTAGCTTTACCTTTGCAATAGAAGGGGTATCCCGCTCCCTTACCCATCAGCTTGTAAGGCACAGAATAGCAAGCTATTCGCAGCAAAGCCAAAGGTATGTTAAGCTTGATCAGTTTGAATACATAGTTCCTCCATCGATTGAAGAGGATGAAAGGGCAAAAGAGCTTTTTATAAAGGCGATGGAGGAGGATCAAAGGGTATATAATGAGCTTGTCGATATCCTTTCAAAGAAGCATTATGAAAAGTTAATATCGGAAGGCAAAAATGAGAAGGAGGCTAAAAGGCTTTCTGAAAAAATGGCGATTGAGGATGCAAGATATGTCTTCCCTAATGCCTGTGAAACTAAGCTAGTGGTTACAATGAATGCGAGAAGCCTTTTAAACTTTTTCAGACATAGATGCTGCAACAGGGCCCAATGGGAAATACATAATCTTGCTGATGAGATGTTGAAAAAGGTTAAGGAGGTTGCACCGACAATTTTTAAATTTGCAGGGCCGAGCTGCGTTTACGATAAATGCCATGAGGGAAGCATGAGCTGCGGTAAGATGATGGAAGTTAGGGAAAGATATTTAAACCTTTAGGGGTGGGATGATGATTTACAAAGCTTATTATAAATCTCCAATTGGAATTATAGAGATAAAGTCAAGGGATGATTATATAATTTCCCTTGACTTTGTTGAAAAGGAAGAAGAAGTTGAACATATTCCAGAGATTTTAACGCAGTGCATTAAAGAACTCCATGAATATTTCAATGGAAAGAGAAGAGAATTTTCAGTAAAGGTTTATCTTGAGGGGACGGAGTTTCAAAGAAAAGCTTGGGAAGAGCTAAGGAAAATACCCTATGGTGAAACTATTTCCTATAAGGAGCAGGCACAAAGGGTTGGAAGCCCTAAGGCCTTTAGAGCTGTAGGCCTTGCCAACAGCAAAAATCCCGTCGGAATAATAGTTCCCTGCCACAGGGTAATCGGATCAGACGGTAAACTTACGGGATATGCAGGTGGACTTTGGAGAAAAAAATGGCTAATAGAACATGAAAAAAAGTTCCTTTAGGGTATAATAAATTAGAGGTGAGTTTATATGAAAAAGTTTGATAAGAAAAATAAAGGAAAAAGAATAGAAAGCGAAAGGGAGACAGTAGAAAGAGAAAATATTATTGAAGGCAGAAATCCTGTAATTGAAGCCATAAAATCAGGAAGAACTATAGAAAAGCTTTATGTATCTAAGGGAGACCTCGAAGGATCTATAAAGATGATAATCTCCCTTGCAAGGGAAAGGGGCATTGTTGTTAATGAGGTTGAAAGGAAAAGGCTTGATGACATGTCAACCACAAAGGCCCATCAAGGTGTCATAGCAGTAGTTGGCGAGTATAAATATTATGATTTGGAAGATATTCTAAATCTTGCAAGGGAAAAGGGAGAAGATCCTTTTATTATAATCCTTGATGAAATTGAGGATCCACACAATCTAGGATCAATCATAAGATCAGCAAACATATTTGGGGCTCATGGCGTTATAATCCCCAAAAGAAGAAGTGCTCTTGTTACTGCAACGGTTGCAAAGGCTTCAGCCGGAGCTATCGAATATACTAAAATAGCAAAGGTTACAAACTTAAATCAGGTTATAAAGGAACTTAAGGAAAGTGGGATTTGGGTTGCAGCGCTGGATATGGATGGGGAGATTTGCTATAATAAAGATTTAAGGGGACCACTTGCTGTTGTAATTGGAAGCGAAGGAAGGGGAGTTTCAAGGCTTGTAAAGGAAAACTGTGATTTTGTTGTTAAAATACCGATGTTTGGTGAAATAAGCTCCTTAAATGCTTCGGTGGCAGCAGGGGTTATAATGTATGAAGTTAGGAAACAAAGGGGCATAAAAGGTGAGTAGGATAAGGCATATTTTAATAGACGGGTATAATGTTATAAATCAGTGGGATTTTTTAAAAAAACTTAAGGATGAAAACCTTGAAGATGCAAGGGATAAACTTGTTGAAATGTTACAGGAGTATGCTGCATTTAAAGGATGCAGCATTTATGTTGTTTTTGATGCCCATCTTGTTCCAGGAAGTGTTGAAAAGCATGAAAGGGTTGGGAAAATAAATGTTGTTTATACTAAAGAAGGAGAAACTGCCGATTGTTTTATAGAAAGAACTGTCCCACAGCTTGTAAAGATGGGAGCGGTTGCTGTTGTAACATCCGATTATCTAGAACAACGAATAACGCTGCAGATGGGTGGAATAAGAATAACCCCAAAGGAGTTTTTGCTTGAAATTCAAAATATAAAGACCACTATAAAAGAAAGGGCAAAACTTCCGTTTAAAGAACAAAAATCGACATTAGAGGATTTTATAGATAAAGATATTTTAGAGAAACTTGAAAAAATGCGTCGAAACCTTTGATTTTTCTTGACTTTCCTTATTTTGTGGCATATAATTTACTTAACGCAAAAGAAAGGTCTGGGGGGATACCATTGCAAACGTCAAGGGGGGCAACAGTAAGAGCTTTTGATTTTGAGAACATGTTGGATGAAGAAATAGTTGCTATGGCTCAGGAAGGCAATAAAAGTGCCGAAGAATATTTAATAAACAAGTACATAAATTACGTAAAGGCTAAAACAAAGTCCTATTTTTTAATTGGAGCAGATAAAGAGGATATATTTCAAGAAGGTATGATAGGCCTATTTAAGGCCATTAGGGATTATAAAAACGACAAGTTATCCTCCTTTAGAGCTTTTGCAGAGCTTTGTGTTACAAGGCAAATCATTACAGCAATTAAAGCTGCTACAAGGCAAAAGCATGTTCCCTTAAACTGCTATTTGTCTCTAAATAAGCCGGTTTTTGATGAAGAATCTGAAAGGACTTTAATAGATGTTTTATCGAGCTTACATATATCAGACCCTGAAGAAGTTATAATAAGCAAGGAAGAAAGAAAAAAGATTGAGAAGAAGATGAGGGAATCCTTAAGTGATCTTGAAATAGAAGTATTAAAATGCTATTTAAAGGGAAAATCATATCAAGAAATAGCATGTGATTTAGATAGACATGCAAAATCCATCGATAATGCACTGCAAAGGGTAAAAAGAAAACTTGAAAAATTATTAACAGAAAAGGAATAAAATTAAGATAAATTAATATATTGACATCTTTTTTTCTTCGGTGTAAAATAAATAATCGGTAGTATTTTAATTACCCTTTTTTGCCCATGTAGCTCAGTAGGCAGAGCGTCACCTTGGTAAGGTGGAGGTCGTCGGTTCAATCCCGATCATGGGCTCCAGGGTATTATGATACACCAGGATAAGTTTTCAACGGTTAATAGCCGTTAAAAAAGTTACAACATAGGAAAAGGAGGATTGAAAAATGGCAAAGGCGCATTTTGAGAGAACCAAGCCACACGTAAACATAGGGACAATAGGACACGTTGACCATGGTAAGACAACATTAACAGCAGCGATAACATTTGTATTATCAAAGTATGGAAGAGCACAAGCAACAAGATACGACGAAATAGATAAGGCACCAGAAGAAAAGGAAAGAGGAATAACAATCAACACAGCACACGTTGAATACGAAACAGAAACAAGACACTATGCACACGTTGACTGTCCAGGTCACGCTGACTACGTAAAGAACATGATTACAGGTGCAGCGCAAATGGACGGAGCGATCTTAGTTGTAAGTGCAGCAGACGGTCCAATGCCACAGACAAGAGAACACATACTACTTGCAAGACAGGTAGGCGTTCCATACATTGTAGTATTCCTAAACAAGGCAGACATGGTAGACGACCCAGAACTTATCGACCTTGTTGAAATGGAAATTAGAGACCTATTAAATCAATATGAATTCCCAGGAGACGACACACCAATCGTAGTAGGATCAGCATTAAAGGCACTTGAATGCGGATGCGGAAGCAGAGACTGCGAATGGTGCGGAAAGATACTTAAGCTAATGGATACAGTAGACAGCTACATTCCAACACCACAAAGAGATAAGGATAAGCCATTCTTAATGCCAGTAGAAGACGTATTTACAATCACAGGAAGAGGAACAGTTGCAACAGGAAGAGTAGAAAGAGGAGTATTGAAGGTAGGAGACGAAGTAGAAATCGTAGGATTAACAGATGAAAAGAAGAAGACAGTAGTAACAGGAGTAGAAATGTTCAGAAAGGTTCTTGACATGGCAGAAGCAGGAGACAACATAGGAGCACTATTAAGAGGAGTAAACAGAGACGAAATAGAAAGAGGTCAAGTTCTTGCGAAGCCAGGTTCAGTAAACCCACACAAGAAGTTTGAAGGTCAAGTATACGTATTAAAGAAGGAAGAAGGAGGAAGACATACTCCATTCTTCAATGGATACAGACCACAATTCTACTTCAGAACAACAGACGTAACAGGAACAATCAAGTTACCAGAAGGAGTAGAAATGTGCATGCCAGGCGACCACATCAACATGGAAGTTGAACTTATAACACCAATCGCGATGGAAGAAGGATTAAGATTCGCCATCAGAGAAGGTGGAAGAACAGTAGGCGCTGGTGTTGTTGCTAAGATTTTTGAATAATTTATATGAGGTTATCCGCTTGGATAACCTCATAATATATCTTTATAAAAATTTTTAGGGGCTACCCCTAATTTTTATGGATTTTTTAAATAAAAAATATCTATAAAGGTCTTGTCAATTTTAAAATAATATTGTAAAATATAAGAGTTGTAATACGAAAATATGCGATGAAGCAAGAGGTTGCCGGACTTCGGGGAATTCTTGCTGAGTATGTCTGATCAAAGAATCGGGCGACAAAGGTAGTTAAGTGTAGACAAAACAATGATACACCCGGATGTGTGTGTTAAGCTACCGTTGTCGTGCGTGAAAAAACAAAGCGTGCGATGAAAAGGAGGGTAAGAAAATGGCAAAACAAAAAATCAGAATTAAGCTTAAGGCTTTCGATCATAATCTACTAGATTCATCAGCTCAAAAGATAGTAGAAACAGCAAAGAAAACTGGAGCTTCAGTATCAGGACCAGTTCCACTTCCAACTGAAAAGGATGTTATCACAATATTAAGAGCGGTTCATAAGTATAAGGACTCAAGAGAACAGTTCGAAATAAGAACTCACAAGAGACTTATCGACATATTGAACCCAACTCAAAAAACTGTTGATGCTCTTATGAGATTGGATTTACCAGCTGGTGTTGATATTGAAATTAAGCTCTAATATTATGAATGCTTTAAGCATTCCGCTAATATTTAAGGAGGTGCCAAGATGAAAAAAGCAATATTAGGAAGAAAATTAGGAATGACACAAATATTCACAGAAGATGGTAAGGTCGTTCCAGTAACAGTAATTCAGGCAGGTCCATGTGTTGTAGTTCAAAAGAAGACAGTTGAAACAGATGGATACAATGCTATTCAAGTTGGTTTTGAAGATATAAGAGAAAAGCTTGTAAATAAGCCAGAAAAAGGACACTTTGCTAAGGCAAATATAGCTCCAAAGAGATTCTTAAAAGAATTAAGACTTGAAGATGTTAGTGCTTATGAAGTAGGAAGCGAAATCAAGGTTGATATATTTGATGAGGGAGAAAAGGTTGACGTAACTGGAACTTCAAAGGGAAAAGGATTCCAAGGCGTTATAAAGAGATGGAATGCAAACAGAGGACCAATGTCCCACGGTTCAAAGTATCATAGAAGGGTTGGTTCAATGGGTGCTTCATCATTCCCATCAAGAACCTTCAAGGGTAAGAAGATGCCAGGACATATGGGAGCAGAAAAGTCAACAATATTAAATCTTGAAGTTGTAAAGGTTGACCCAGAAAAGAATGTAATCCTTGTAAAGGGTGCTGTTCCAGGTCCAAAGAAGGGTCTTGTAATAATTAGAGATTCTGTTAAGGCAGTTAAGAAGGCATAACACAGAGGAAAGGAGGATGTAGGATGCCTAAGGTAGATTTATTTAATATGAATGCTGAAAAAGTTGGTGAAATTGAGCTTTCTGATGCAGTTTTTGGCGCTCCAATAAACAAAGAGGCAATGCATCAGGTAGTTGTAAATATCCTTGCAAATAGAAGACAAGGAACTCAATCAGCATTAACAAGAGCAGAAGTTTCTGGTGGTGGAAAGAAGCCATGGAGACAAAAGGGAACAGGTAGAGCAAGACATGGTTCTATCAGATCACCACAATGGAGACACGGTGGTATTGTATTTGCACCAAAGCCAAGAGATTACAGCTATACATTACCAAAGAAGCTTAAGAGGGTTGCATTAAAGTCAGCGCTTTCTTCAAAGGTTGCTGAAAATCAAATTATTGTTCTTGATAAATTAACATTAGATGCTCCAAAAACTAAGACAATAGCTGAAATGTTAAAGAAGTTTAATGCCAACAAGACATTAATAGTTGTTAAGGAATCAGATGAAGTTATCTACAAGTCAGTTAGAAACATTGAAAATGCACATGTTATTCCTGTTAACAACTTAAACGTTTATGATATATTAAAGTATGACAAGTTTATAGTTACTCAGGATGCTGCAAGATTGATTGAGGAGGTGTATGCATAATGAAGCTTACAAATTATGATATTATCATAAGACCAATAATAACTGAAAAATCAATGAATCAAATGGCTTTAAGACAATACACTTTCCTCGTGCATCCTGATGCAAATAAGTCAATGATAAAGGATGCTATTGAACAAATTTTTGGTGTTAAGGTTGAATCAGTTAAGACAATTAACTACCAAGGAAAGAAAAAGAGAGTAGGATTTAATTTTGGAAAGAGACCAGATTACAAGAAGGCAATTGTTAAGCTTACAGCAGACAGCAAAGGAATTGAATTCTTTGAAGGATTTGGTGCCTAATAAGATATAAAATAAAGCGTTATTGGCTATGGGCCAGATAAGCGAGACGAAGGAGGGAAAGAAATGGGAATCAAAGTATATAAACCAACTTCTCCAGGTAGAAGAAATATGTCAGTTCTTGACTATTCAGAGATAACTAAAAAGGAACCTGAGAAGTCATTGGTTATAACTTTAAAGAAGAATTCAGGAAGAAATAACCAAGGTAGAATTACTGTTCGTCACAGAGGTGGCGGATATAAAATAAAATACAGAATTATCGATTTCAAGAGAAATAAGGATAACATACCAGCTAAAGTTACTGCAATAGAATACGATCCAAATAGATCAGCCTTCATCGCACTTTTAGCTTATGCAGATGGAGAAAAGAGATACATCATCGCTCCAAACGAATTAAAGGTTGGAGACATTGTAATGTCTGGTGAAAATGTTGATATTAAAGTAGGTAATGCACTACCATTAAGAAATATACCAGTTGGTACTTTCATTCATAATATTGAATTATATCCTGGAAAAGGTGGTCAGCTTGTTAGAGCAGCTGGTGGAACAGCACAGCTTCTTGCAAAAGAAGGAGATTACGCTCATGTAAGACTACCATCCGGAGAAATAAGACTTATAAGACTTGATTGTAGGGCTACAGTTGGTATCGTTGGTAACTTAAGTCATGAACTTGTTAGAATTGGTAAAGCAGGAAGAAAGAGACATATGGGTATAAGACCAACTGTAAGAGGTTCTGCAATGAACCCAGTTGACCATCCACACGGTGGTGGTGAAGGTAAGGCTCCAATCGGTCATCCAGGACCACTTACACCATGGGGTAAACCAACTCTTGGATACAAGACAAGAAAGAATAAGAAATACTCAGATAAATTCATCGTTAAGAAAAGAAAGTAATTTAAGGGAGCAGAAATATAAGGCGTGCCTTATATGCTCTGCTTCCTAAATAACCTAGAAGGGAGGAAACAAAGTTGGGTAGATCATTAAAAAAGGGACCTTTCTGTGATGATCATTTGTTAAAGAAAATTGTTGAAATGAATAAAGCAGGTGAAAAGAAGGTTATAAAGACTTGGTCAAGAAGATCAACTATACTTCCACAAATGATAGGACATACAATTGCAGTTTATGACGGAAGAAAGCATGTTCCTGTTTATATAACAGAAGATATGATTGGACATAAGTTAGGTGAATTTGCACCAACAAGAACATTTAAAGGACATGACGATACAGAAAAGTCATCAAAGGTTAAGAAGTAATGAAGGGAGGGTGCTTCGATGGAGGCAAAAGTAGCTAAAGCCCATGCAAGATATGTTAGAATATCACCAAGAAAAGTTCAAGTTGTTATAGATCTTATAAGAGGTAAGAACGTTGGTGAAGCTTTATCAATCTTAAAGCTTACTCCAAGAGCAGCAGCTCCAATAGTTGAGAAGGTTTTAAAATCAGCTATTGCAAATGCTGAAAACAATCACAACATGGATGTATCAAAGCTTTATATCGCAGAAATTTATGCAAATCAAGGACCAACACTAAAGAGATATCAACCACATGCACAAGGTAGAGCATTTGAAATAAAGAAAAGAACAAGCCACATAACAGTGGTATTAAAGGAAAGAGCATAACCGGAAGGAGGGTCATCGCGTGGGTCAAAAAGTAAATCCACATGGATTAAGAGTAGGTATAATTAAGGATTGGGATGCTAAATGGTATGCCGATGATAAGCATTTTGCTGATCTTCTAATTGAAGACAACAAAATAAGAAAGTTTATAAAGAATAAATACTATCAAGCAGGCATTTCAAGAGTAGTGATTGAAAGAACTGCTAATAAAGTAAGAATCAACATTCACACTGCAAAGCCAGGTATAGTTATTGGTAAAGGTGGCCAAGGTGTTGAAGAATTAAAGGCACAAATTGAAAAGATGACAGGAAAGAACATCCTTATAAACATAGTTGAAATTAAGAATCCAGAAATAGATGCACAGCTTGTTGCTGAAAACATAGCAGCACAAATCGAAAAGAGAGTTTCCTTTAGAAAGGCAATGAAGCAAGCTATATCAAGAGCTATGAGATTTGGAATAAAGGGTATCAAGACTGCAGTTTCAGGAAGACTTGGCGGTGCTGAAATGGCAAGAACAGAAGGATACCATGAAGGAACTATTCCACTTCAAACATTAAGAGCTGATATAGATTACGGATTTGCTGAAGCTCATACAACTTATGGCAAGATAGGTGTTAAAGTTTGGATATATAAGGGAGAAGTTCTTGGAAAGAGAAGACCACAGGTAACTGAGACAACAGAGGCTGCTAACGAATAATGGAATTGGGAAGGAGGAATTGGACATGTTAATGCCAAAAAGAGTTAAGCATCGTAAGGTTCAACGTGGAAGAATGAAGGGTAAGGCAACAAGAGGTAACACTCTTGCTTACGGCGATTACGGTTTGGTTGCAACTGAACCAGGCTGGGTAACAAGCAACCAAATAGAAGCAGCAAGAATTGCAATCAATAGATATATAAAAAGAGGCGGAAAGCTCTGGATAAAGATATTCCCAGATAAGCCAGTTACAAAGAAACCTGCTGAAACACGTATGGGTTCAGGTAAAGGTTCACCAGAATACTGGGTAGCAGTTGTTAAGCCAGGAAGAATCATGTTTGAGTTAAGCGGAGTTAATGAAGAAGTAGCAAGAGAAGCGATGAGACTTGCATCACATAAACTTCCTGTTAAATCAAAGTTTGTAACAAAAAGTGACTTTGAGATGGGTGGTGAAGTAAATGAAGGCTAATGAATTAAAGGCAATGAGAGAAGCAACAGCTGAAGAAATTCAAAAGAGAATAATAGAGCTAAAGGCAGAACTTTTTAATTTGAGATTTCAACATGCTACTGGTCAACTTGAAAACCCAATGAGAATTAGGGAAGTTAAGAAATCAATTGCACAACTTAAGACAATAATGAGAGAGAAAGAACTTAAGGCTATGGGCAGATAATGAAGGGAGGTATAGCCTGTGGAAAGAGGACTTAGAAAGGTTAGAATAGGAAAAGTAGTTTCAGATAAAATGGATAAGACAATAGTTGTTGCTGTAGAAAAGCTTGTTCGTCACCCACTCTACGGCAAAACAGTAAAGAGAACTACTAAGTTTAAGGCTCATGATGAAAACAATGAAGCTAAGATCGGTGATATCGTAAAGATCATGGAAACAAGACCTCTTAGCAAGGAAAAGAGATGGAGACTTGTTGAAATAATCGAGAGAGCAAAATAATTTCTCTGAAAGGAGGTTTAATTTATGATACAACCACAAACAAGATTAAAGGTTGCTGACAACACTGGTGCTAAAGAACTTATGTGTATCAGAGTTCTTGGCGGTTCAAATAGAAGATATGCAAATATAGGAGACATAATAGTAGCTAGCGTTAAGAGTGCAACACCCGGAGGTGTTGTTAAAAAAGGAGACGTAGTTAAGGCAGTTATAGTAAGATCAGTTAAAGGTGTAAGAAGACCAGATGGAACTTATATAAGATTCGATGAAAACGCTGCAGTTATCATCAAGGAAGATAAGACTCCAAGAGGAACAAGAATTTTCGGACCTGTAGCAAGAGAATTAAGAGAAAAAGAATTTACAAAGATTCTTTCACTTGCACCAGAGGTATTATAAAGGGAGGTGGCCTAAATGCCTAAGGTTCATGTTAAAAGAGGAGATACAGTTCTAGTAATCTCTGGTAAGGATAAAGGAAAAAAAGGTGAAGTTTTAAAGGTATTCCCAGAAAAGAATAGAGTAATCGTTAAGGGAGTTAATATAGTTTCAAAGCATGTAAGACCAAACATGGCAAATAGACAAGGTGGAATAATAAAGCAAGAAGCACCAATACATGCGTCAAATGTTATGCTTTACTGCACAAAGTGCAATAAGCCAACAAGAATTGCACATAAATTCTTAGAAGATGGATCAAAGGTTAGAGTTTGCAAACACTGCAACGAGACATTCTAAACCTTGAAAGGAGGTTAACTAAATGGTTCCAAGACTAAAGGAAAAGTATGAAAAGGAAGTTGTTCCAGCTTTACGTGAAAAGTTTGGATACAAAAGCATAATGGAAGTTCCAAGACTTGAAAAAGTCGTTATAAATATGGGAGTTGGCGATGCAAAGGATAATCCAAAGCTTTTAGAAGCAGCTGTAAATGATTTAACAACAATTGCAGGACAAAAGGCAGTTGTTACAAGAGCTAAAAAGTCAGTATCAAACTTCAAGATCAGAGAAGGAATGCCAATTGGATGTAAAGTTACATTAAGAGGAACAAGAATGTATGAGTTTGTTGATAAGTTAATTAACGTTGCACTTCCAAGAGTTAGAGACTTCAAGGGAGTTTCAAATAAGGCATTCGATGGAAGAGGAAATTATGCACTTGGTATAAAGGAACAATTAATATTCCCAGAAATTGAATATGATAAGGTAGAAAAGGTAAGAGGAATGGACATAATCTTTGTAACTACAGCAAAGACAGATGAAGAAGCTAGAGAGTTATTAAGATTATTAGGAATGCCATTCGCTCAATAAAAAAGGAGGGAGTTCCGTGGCACGTAAGGCAATGATTGCAAAGTGGCAAAGAAAACCAAAGTTCTCAACAAGAGCATATACAAGATGTAGAATATGTGGAAGACCACACGCAGTTCTTAGAAAGTTCGGCGTTTGCAGAATATGCTTTAGAGAACTAGCTTATAAAGGTGAAATTCCAGGTTGCAAGAAGGCAAGTTGGTAATATATAAGTTGAAAGGAGGCCAGAAATTATGGTTATGACTGACCCAATTGCTGATATGCTAACTCGTATCAGAAATGCAAATATAGTAAGACACGAATATGTTGAAGTTCCTGCCTCAAAGATAAAGAAGAGGATTGCAGAGATAATGGTTGAAGAAGGATATCTAGCGGCAATGGAAGAGTATCAAGACGGTTCT
This sequence comes from Caloramator sp. CAR-1, assembly GCF_030546345.1. Taxonomy (NCBI): domain Bacteria; kingdom Bacillati; phylum Bacillota; class Clostridia; order Eubacteriales; family Clostridiaceae; genus Caloramator; species Caloramator sp. CAR-1. Next base: position 25,630 of record NZ_JAUONW010000007.1, on the reverse strand, counting down.
GTTCCAATGCTTAAGCTTACAATGAAATATGGTCCAAATAAGGAAAGAGTAATTTCAGGTATAAGAAGAATTTCAAAGCCAGGATTAAGAGTTTACGCTCAAAAGGATAATGTTCCAAAGGTTCTTGGAGGACTCGGAATAGCAATTCTTTCAACATCAAAAGGAATTATGACAGACAAACAAGCAAGAAAAGAAGGAATAGGTGGAGAAGTTATCTGCTACATTTGGTAATTTTGAAGAATAGGAGGTGCAGTCATGTCAAGAGTAGGTAGACTTCCTGTAGTTATACCTCAAGGCGTTACTGTTACAGTTAGCGACGACAATTTAGTAACAGTTAAAGGGCCAAAGGGCACACTTACAAAGCAAATGAGCAAAAAAATAAATATCGCTGTTGAAGATGGTAAGATTGTAGTAACAAGACCAAACGATGAAAAGGAAATAAGAGCACTTCACGGTTTAACAAGAGCTCTTATAAAGAATATGGTTGTTGGTGTTACAGAAGGATATCAAAAGACACTTGAACTTGTTGGTGTTGGTTACAGAGCAGCAAAGCAAGGAAAGAAACTTGTTTTAACAGTTGGATATTCACATCCTGTTGAAATAGATGCTGTTGAAGGAATAGAATTTGATGTTCCTGCTGCAAACCAAATAGTTGTAAAGGGAATCGACAAGGAACTTGTTGGTCAGGTTGCAGCAAGAATCAGAAGCGTTAGAGAACCAGAACCATACAAAGGAAAGGGAATTAAGTATATCGACGAAGTAATCAGACGTAAGGAAGGAAAGACTGGTAAGAAGTAATAGAAAGGAGTGAGCTTTGATGTTTAGTAAGCCATCCAGAAACGAACAAAGAATGAGAAGACATTTAAGAGTTCGTAAAAAGGTTTTTGGAACAGCTGAACGCCCAAGATTAAATGTATATAGAAGCGAAAAGCATATGTATGCACAAATTATAAACGATGAGCTTGGAGTAACTTTGGTTGCAGCTTCAACTTTGGATAAGGAATTAAGAGATAAGATTGCAGCAGGTAGCAACAAAGAAGCTGCAAGGGAAGTTGGAAAGCTTATAGCAAAGAGAGCATTAGAAAAGGGTATTACAAAGGTTGTTTTCGATAGAGGCGGATATATTTATCATGGAAGAGTAAAAGAACTTGCTGAAGGCGCTAGAGAAGCAGGCCTTGACTTCTAATGGAGAAGGAGGGAAATAGATGAGAATAGATCCAAGCAAGATTAAAGGGCTTAAGGAAAAAGTTGTTTATATAAATAGAGTTGCTAAAGTTGTTAAGGGTGGTAGAAACTTCAGATTTAGCGCTCTTGTAGTTGTTGGAAACGAAGATGGATATGTAGGAGTCGGAACAGGTAAAGCTGCTGAAGTTCCAGATGCAATAAGAAAGGCAATAGAAGATGCAAAGAAGCATCTTATAAAGGTTGCAAGATACGAAACTACTATTCCACATGAAATGATTGGTGAGTTTGGAGCAGGAAAAGTATTATTAATGCCAGCTCCAGAAGGAACAGGTATTATAGCTGGTGGTCCTGTTCGTGCGGTTCTTGAACTTGCAGGTATAAAGGACGTTAGAGCAAAGTCACTTGGTTCAAATAATGCAAGAAATATGGTTAATGCAACTATGGATGCTTTAATGAAACTTAAGACTCCAGAAGAAATAGCAAGGCTCAGAGGCAAGACAGTAGAAGAGATTTTAGGTTAGGAGGGGAAGACCGTGGGTAAGCTAAGAATTACACTTGTAAGAAGCACAATCGGCAAAAAGCCCGATCACAGAGCTACAGTAAGAGCCCTCGGCTTAACAAAGATAGGTAGAACTGTTGAGCATGAAGATACTCCTCAAATAAGAGGTATGGTAAATAAGGTTAAATACATGCTAAAGGTAGAAGAAGTATAATACGAGGGAGGTGCTTTAAATGAAGCTACATGAGTTAAGACCAGCTCCCGGAACAAGAAAGGAGCCAAAAAGAAAGGGTAGAGGAACTGCAACTGGTCAAGGTAAGACTGCAGGTAGAGGCCAAAAGGGCCAAACTTCTAGATCAGGTGGCGGAGTAAGACCAGGATTTGAAGGCGGTCAAATGCCACTTCAAAGAAGACTTCCAAAGAGAGGCTTTACAAATATATTTGCAAAGGAATATGCAGAAGTTAATGTTGAAGATTTAAATAAATTCGAAGCAGGAACAGTTGTTACTCCAGAACTTCTATTAGAAAAGAAAATAATAAGAAAGCTTATGGACGGAGTTAAAGTTCTTGGCAATGGTAATTTAGAGAAGGCTTTAACAGTAAAGGCTCATAAGTTCAGCGAATCAGCTGTTAAAAAGATAGAAGCTGCCGGAGGCAAGATAGAGGTGATTTAATATGTTAAAAACCTTACGTAATGCGTTCAGTATTCCGGATTTAAGGAGAAGAATTCTCTTTACTATATTTGTCCTCATGGTATACAGGGCGGGAGTTTTTATTCCCGTGCCTGGAATTAACCTTGATCAATTAAAGCAACTTGTAGACCAAGGGTTACTCTTTGGATTCTTAGATATAATTTCAGGCGGTGCTTTTAAGGAATTTAGTATATTTGCAATGGGTATTGTTCCATATATTAACTCTTCAATTATCTTCAGCCTTCTTGTAATAGCTATTCCAAGGCTTGAAGAACTTTCAAAGCAAGGTGAAGAGGGAAGAAAGAAGATTGCAGAATATACAAGATACGGAACTGTTGTTTTTGCTCTAATTCAATCCTTTAGTATTGCACTATATTTAAGAAACAATGGAGCTTTATTAGATAATTCATGGGGACAGATATTGTTAATAATGATAACTTTAACCGCAGGAACCACATTTGTTATGTGGCTTGGAGAAAAGATTACTGAATACGGTATAGGAAACGGCTCATCCATGATAATCTTTGCGGGAATTCTTGCTAGAATACCAACTATGGGTTATTCTATAGGAGTTGCTATAAAGGGAGGAACTGCAAATTATATCGAAGTAATATTATTCTTAGCCTTTGCAGTTCTTGTTATAGCTGGAGTCGTTGCAATGGACCTTGGAGAAAGAAGAATTCCTGTGCAGTATGCTCAAAGAAAAGTTGGAATGAGGACATACGGAGGACAGAGCACACATATTCCAATCAACTTAAATTCAGCTGGAGTAATAGCGATAATTTTTGCAATATCAGTATTGCAATTTCCACAAATAATTACTCAATTGACTTTAGAGCCAACTCATCCGGTTTATACTCTATTTAATTCAGGCTTTTTAAGTCCAAAGGGATGGGTTTATCCAATTGTATATATTTTCTTAATTATATTCTTTACTTGGTTCTATACATCGGTTACATTTAAGCCAGATGAAGTTGCACAAAACCTACAAAAGAGTGGTGGTTTTATCCCAGGATTAAGACCTGGAAAGCCAACTGAAGAGTATTTAACAAGAATTATAAATAGAATGACTGTAATTGGTGGTTTCTTTGCGTCATTAGTTGCAGTTTTACCAATTGTATTACAACATGTAACACATCTTGGTAATATTCAGTTTGGTGGAACAGCTTTATTGATAGTTGTAGGTGTTGCACTTGAATTAAATAAGCAACTAACAGCTCAACTATCAATGAGACATTATGAAGGATTCCTTAAATAATTTGGTTTGGAGGTATGTATATAAATGAGATTGATTTTGCTTGGCCCTCCTGGTGCTGGTAAGGGGACTCAAGCAAAAAACATAGTCAAGGCCTTCAATATACCTCATATATCAACGGGGGATATCTTTAGAAAGAATATTGCAGAGAAAACCCATATAGGTTTAAAGGCGAAGGAATATATCGATAATGGGCAATTGGTTCCAGACGATATAACTATAGAGATATGCCTAGAAAGATTAAATCAGCAAGATTGTATGAATGGTTTTTTGCTTGATGGTTTTCCAAGAACTGTAAGACAGGCAGATGCCTTAGAAGAATTTCTAAAGAGTCGAGGTTTAAAACTTGACGCTGCAATAAACATAATTGTTCCAACAGATGTTTTAAAAAGAAGACTTTCAGGTAGAAGAGTTTGCCTAAACTGTGGTGCAAGTTTCAATGTTGAGACTAATCCACCAAAGGTGGAAGGCATCTGCGACTATTGTTCTTCAAAGCTTATTCAAAGGGATGACGATTCAATTGAAACGGTTAATGAGAGATTAGAAGTATATCGAAGACAAACTGAACCTATAGTGGAATATTATGGTAAGAAAGGTTTGCTTCGAAATATTGATGGATATCAGGACATAGCAAAGGTTTTTGAAGATATATGCATAGCATTAGGGAGAGAACCTAAATGATTTATTTAAAATCAAAAAGTGAAGTTGATAAAATAAGAAGGTCTGGTAGAATTGTTGCTGAACTATTAAACTTATTAGAAAAGCAAATTAGACCAGGCATAACGACAAAGGAACTTGATAAATTCGCAGAAGAATTTATTATTAGTCATGGTGCAAAACCTTCTTTTAAAGGATATTACGGGTATCCCGGAAGCCTTTGCACTTCAATAAATGAAGAAGTAGTTCACGGGATACCCAGTGATAGAATTTTAAAAGAGGGCGACATTATAAGCATTGACTGCGGAGTTTTTTATGAGGGTTTCCACAGTGATGCAGCAAGGACCTTTGCCGTTGGTCATATCTCAGAGGAAGCTAAAAGGCTAATTGATATAACAGAGAAGAGTTTTTATGAAGGCATTAAATATGCCAGGGCTGGAAATAGAATTGGAGATATATCCAATGCTATTCAGACATTTGTTGAATCAAATGGCTATTCTGTTGTTAGAGATTATGTTGGCCACGGCATTGGAAAAGAACTGCATGAGGAACCACCAGTGCCCAATTATGGCAAAGCTGGAAGAGGACCAAAATTGGCAGTAGGTATGGTTTTAGCTATAGAGCCTATGGTGAATATGGGAACTTTTGCAGTAATTGAATTAGATGATGGGTGGACAGTGGTAACTGCAGATAAAAAATTATCGGCACATTATGAAAATACAATTGCAATACTTGAAAATGGACCTGAAATATTGACAATAATATAAAATAGAGGTGGATTTTATGGAAGGTATTGCCCTTGGACAAATAGTTCACTCCAGGGCAGGTAGGGATAAGGGACGATATTTCATCGTGGTAGGAATTGTGGATGAAAATTATGTCCTTATTGCAGATGGAGACTTAAGAAAAATTGAAAGGCCTAAGAAGAAAAAAATTAAGCATTTAGTTTTTCACGACTGGATTGCTAAGGATATTCAGGAGGCCTTTCAATTAAATAAGAAAATAAAGGATTCAGATTTAAGAAAAGCGCTGCAGTCAATGGGGTTATTATAAGGAGGTGTGTCCACCTTATGTCGAAGGACGATGTTATCGAATTACAGGGGACTGTAATTGAAGCTTTACCAAATGCGATGTTTAAGGTAGAATTAGAAAATGGGCATGTTATTTTAGCTCATATATCTGGAAAGCTTAGGATGAATTTTATTAAAATTCTTCCTGGAGACAAAGTTACAGTTGAAGTATCACCATACGATTTAAATCGTGGTAGAATAATTTGGAGAGGAAAGTAAGGAGGGATAGCCATGAAGGTTAGACCATCAGTAAAACCAATTTGCGAAAAATGCAAAGTAATTAAAAGACATGGAAGAATAATGGTTATATGTGAAAATCCAAAGCATAAGCAAAAACAAGGTTAATGACTTTGAACGCGGCTGCACCGAAGGCTCGGTGATATATATATAAAGTTTTAATCAGTTTACAGGAGGTGTAAAAATACAATGGCTAGAATTGCAGGTGTTGACTTGCCAAGAGAAAAACGTATTGAGATAGCCCTAACTTACATTTATGGTATTGGAAGACCAAGTGCAAACAAGATATTGCAAGAAACTGGTATCAATCCAGATACAAGAGTTAAGGACCTTACAGAAGAAGAAGTAGCAAAGCTCAGAGAATACATCGATAAGAACTTCACTGTCGAAGGTGATTTAAGAAGAGAAATAGCTTTAAATATCAAGAGATTAATGGAAATTGGTTGCTATAGAGGATTAAGACATAGAAGAGGATTACCAGTTAGAGGTCAAAGAACAAGAACAAATGCTAGAACAAGAAAGGGACCAAGAAGAACAATTGGTGGAAAGAAAAAGGCAGGAAAATAATAAAGGAGGGACGATGAATGGCAGCACAGGCTAAAGGTAAGAAAGTTAGAAAGAGAAGAGAACGTAAGCATGTTGATCGTGGCGCAGCTCACATCAAATCAACTTTCAATAATACAATAGTTACAATAACAGATGTTAATGGTAATGCAATTGCGTGGTCAAGTGCTGGTGCACTTGGATTCAGAGGCTCAAGAAAGAGCACTCCATTTGCAGCACAAATGGCAGCTGAAACAGCTGCAAAAACTGCTATTGAACATGGCATGAAGACTGTTGAAGTATATGTTAAAGGACCTGGTGCAGGTAGAGAAGCTGCTATAAGAGCACTTCAAGCTGCAGGTTTAGAAGTTAGCCTTATAAAGGACGTAACTCCAATTCCACATAACGGATGTAGACCACCAAAGAGAAGAAGAGTCTGATTATAGGAGGTGTAATAAATGGCTAGATATACAGGACCATCCTGCAAACTATGCAGAAGAGAAGGAGTTAAGCTATATCTTAAAGGAGATAGATGCTATTCAGATAAATGTGCTATAGTTAGAAGACCATATGCTCCTGGTCAGCATGGTCATAATAAGAAAAAGCTAACTAACTATGGTTTACAATTAAGAGAAAAGCAAAAGGCAAAGAGAATTTATGGAGTTTTAGAGTCACAATTTAGAAAATACTATGAAGAAGCTGAAAGACAAAAGGGTATTGCCGGTGAAAACCTTTTAAGACTTCTTGAAATGAGACTTGACAATGTTGTGTTTAGACTTGGTTTTGCTGGTTCAAGAGCAGAAGCAAGACAGCTTGTAAGACATGGCCATTTTACAGTAAATGGCAAGAAGGTAACAATTCCTTCATATCAAGTTAGAGTAAATGACGTAATAGCAGTAAAAGAAGGTAGCAAGAATTTAGAAAAGTTCAAGTCTTTACAGGAAGTTGCAACAACAACACCAAAATGGCTAACTGTTGACAAAGAAAAAATGGAAGGCCAAGTAACAGCATTACCACAAAGAGAAGATATCGATATTCCTGTAAATGAAACATTAATAGTTGAGCTTTACAGCAAGTAATGATTAATTAGAATCAGTTGCCCTCGGTGTTTAAAGTTATCAAAAGGAGGGTTCGTTAATGTTTGATATTGAAAAACCAAAAGTTGAGTGCATTGAGCGTGACGATGTCAATAATTACGCTAAGTATGTTATAGAACCACTTGAAAGAGGTTATGGAACTACGCTTGGCAATGCAATGAGAAGAGTTCTTCTTTCTTCATTGCCAGGCGCAGCAGTAACTTCAATTAAGATAGATGGAGTATTACATGAATTTTCAACTGTTCCAAATGTTAAGGAAGATGTAGTTGAAATCATTTTAAATGTTAAAGGACTAGCTATTAAGGCAGAAGGAGAATTTCCTAAAACGGCTGTTATAGATGTAATTGGCCCATGTGTTGTTACAGGGAAAGATATAAAATGTGATGGTTCAGTTGAAATTATAAACAAGGATCATCACATTGCTACAGTTAGTGAAGGCGGAAGGCTTTATATAGAGATGACAATAAATCAAGGAAGAGGATATGTTCCAGCTGAAAGAAATAAAGAACAAGCCCATACTATTGGAGTTATACCAGTAGACTCAATTTATACGCCAATTAAGAGGGTTAACTATGTAGTAGAAAATACACGTGTTGGGCAAAGAACAGATTATGATAAACTAACATTAGAGCTTTGGACAAATGGAACATTGACTCCAGATGATGCAATAAGCCTTTCAGCAAAGCTTTTAATAGAGCATTTTAGAATATTACTTTCACTTACAGATCAAGTTGATAAGGTTGAAGTCCTTATAGATAAAGAGGACGAAAAGAAGGATAAAGTATTGGAAATGACAATTGAAGAACTTGATCTTTCCCAAAGGGCATTTAACTGCTTAAAGAGGGCAGGAATAAATACAGTAGGAGATCTTGTTCAGAAGACAGAAGAAGATCTAATGAGAGTAAGAAATTTAGGAAAGAAATCTTTAGAAGAAGTTCAACAAAAATTAGAATCTCTTGGTTTCAGCTTAAAGAAGTCAGAGGAGTAGGAGGGATAGAAAGTGGCAAAGTATATGGGGCACCGTAAATTAGGTCGTCCTACTGATCAAAGAGTAGCTATGCTAAGAAACTTAGTTACAAGCTTCTTTAAGTCAGAGGACGGCAAAATAATCACAACAGAAGCTAAAGCTAAGGAAATAAGAAGCATTGCTGAAAAGATGATTACTCTTGCAAAAAGAGGAGATTTACATTCAAGAAGACAAGTTCTTGCATATATAAGAGAAGAAGAAGTTGTTAAAAAGCTTTTTGATGAAATAGCAAAGAAATATGAAGGAAGAAATGGTGGATACACTAGAATTTTAAAACTTGGACCAAGAAGAGGCGACTCTGCACCAATGGTTATAATAGAACTCGTGTAATATTAAGGGGATTAAGTTAAGTATTTTAATACTTAATCCCTTTTTCTTAATTTTTAAAAGAAGGTGCATTTTATGGAAATGATAAAGGTTGAAAATGTGCACTATTTTTATAAAAAAGATATTAATGACGAAGTTAAAACTGTTGCATTAGAGGGTATAAATTTAGAGATAAAAAAAGGAGAATTTGTAGCAATTATAGGACACAACGGTTCTGGGAAATCAACCCTTGCTAAGCATTTTAATGCAATTTTACTTCCTGATAACGGAAGGGTAATTGTGGAAGGAATAGATACTAGGGATAACGAACATTTATGGGATATAAGAAGTAAAGTTGGGATGGTATTTCAAAACCCTGATAATCAAATCGTAGCAACAATAGTAGAAGAAGATGTTGCATTTGGCCCTGAAAACCTTGGGGTTCCGTCGGAAGAAATTAGAAAAAGAGTTGATGATGCACTAAAGGCTGTTGAAATGATTGATTATGCAAAACATGGACCTCACCTACTTTCTGGAGGACAAAAGCAAAGGGTTGCTATAGCAGGAGTCCTTGCAATGAAGCCATCCTGTATAGTTTTAGATGAACCTACTGCAATGCTTGACCCTTCAGGAAGAAAGGAAGTCCTTCAAACGATAAAAAGATTAAATAAGGAAGAAGGAATTACGATTGTATTAATAACTCATTTCATGGAGGAAGCAGTTGAGGCTGATCGAGTTGTAGTAATATCGGATGGCAAGGTTGTTCTTGAAGGGATACCCCGGGAGGTCTTTAAGAAGGTAACATTGTTAAAAAAGCTTGGGCTTGATGTGCCTCAGATGATGCAACTAGCACATGATTTAAGAAAAGAAGGGTTAGACATTAATGAAGATATTTTAACTATTGAAGAGATGGTGGATGCCTTATGCCAGTTAAAGTAGAAAATTTAACATATGTCTATATGCCTAATACTCCCTTTGAAAAAAAGGCATTAGACAATATAAATTTAGAGATTAAGGATGGGGAATTTGTTGGTTTAATAGGACATACAGGTTCAGGTAAATCAACATTAATACAGCAATTAAATGGACTTTTAAAGCCTACCTTTGGCAAGGTTTATATAGATGATATTTCTATAACTGATAAGGGGATAAGCTTAAAAAGCATAAGACAAAAGGTTGGAATAGTATTTCAGTATCCTGAACATCAGCTGTTTGAGGAGACTGTTTACAAAGACATTGCCTTTGGACCGACTAATTTGGGTTTAACCAATGAGGAAATAGAAAAAAGGGTAAAAAGGGCAATGGATTTTGTCGGACTTGACTATGAAACTTATAAAGACAGATCCCCCTTTGAATTAAGCGGGGGTCAGAAAAGGCGTGTTGCAATAGCAGGTGTTTTGGCGATGGAGCCTAAGGTCCTAATCCTTGATGAGCCTACGGCAGGATTGGATCCAAAGGGTAGGGACGAGGTCCTAAAACAAATAAAAAGAATGCACAAAGAATATAAAATGACTATTATTATGGTCACCCATAGTATGGATGAGGTGGCTCAGCTTGCGGATAGATTAATAGTTCTTGACAAAGGTAAAATAGTAATAGAGGGTTCCCCTAGGGAAGTTTTTAATCAAATTGATATGTTAGAAAGAATAGGTTTATCTGTTCCTCAAGTTAAATATCTTGCAAAGAAACTTAAAGAGAAGGGCTTTAACATAAATGAAGATATTATAACTTTAGAGGAAGCAAAAAGGGAGATATTAAGACTTTTTAAGGAGAGAAAAATATGATTAAGGATATTACTATCGGACAATATCTTCCTGGGGATTCTTTCATTCATAAGCTTGATCCAAGGGTGAAAATACTATTAGCCTTTCTATATATCATTTTAATTTTTTTAATAAACAATTTTTATGGATATTTAGTGGTTATAGCTTTTACTTTACTAGTAGTAATGCTAGCTAAAATACCAATCAAATATTTATTCAATGGTATAAAAGGTGTTATTTGGCTTATAATATTTACTGCGGTTCTAAACGCGACATTAACTCCGGGAAAGGTCATATTTAAGCTATTTAATTTAATACCCTTTACAGACAAGGGGATAGATCTTGCACTATTTATGTCCATGAGATTGATTTTGTTAATCATAGGAACATCTGTTTTAACACTTACAACATCACCTATTTCATTGACGGATGGGATAGAAAGACTTCTTAATCCATTTAAAAAAATAGGAGTTCCAGCCCATGAACTTGCAATGATGATGACGATAGCCTTAAGGTTTATTCCAACCCTTCTTGACGAAACAGACAAAATTATGAAGGCTCAAATGGCAAGAGGGGCGGATTTTGATTCCGGCGGTATAATTAAAAAGGCAAAAAACTTAATTCCAGTTTTAGTGCCTTTATTTATAAGTGCCTTTAGAAGGGCTGATGAACTTGCTCTTGCAATGGAGGCAAGGTGTTATAGAGGCGGAGAAAATAGAACAAGAATGAAACAATTAAAGACTAATAAAAGGGATTATATTGCAATTGCAGCTTTTATAGCTTTTTCTATAATTTGTATAATAAGTAGGCGATGGAGATGAAAAATATAAAGATAGTTATAGAGTATGATGGAACGAGATATTGTGGTTGGCAAAGGCAGAAAAATGGAGTATCAATTCAGGAGACCATTGAAAAGGCAATAGAAAAAGTAACAGGAGAAAAAATAGAAATAATTGGTTCAAGCAGAACTGATGCAGGAGTTCATGCAAAAGGACAAGTTGCTAACTTTTTGACAAGTTCCACAGTCCCTCCTGAAAAAATCTGTTATGCCATAAATAGTTTTCTTCCTGATGATATCGTTATTTTATCTTCACAGGAAGTTCCATTAGATTTTCATTCAAGATATAATAGTAAAGGTAAAAAATATAGCTATACAATATTAAATAGAAAAATACCATCGGCCTTACTTAAGAACTATTCAGCCCATATCCCTTATGAACTTAATATTGAAGACATGATTAGGGCATCTAAATATTTTTTAGGCGAACATGATTTTAGCGCCTTCAAAAGCACAGGTAGTTCAGTCAAGGGAAATGTAAGGACTATTAAAAGGCTTGAATTGATTAAAGATGAAGATATTATAAAAATGTTTATAGAAGCCAACGGATTTTTATATAATATGGTAAGGATTATTGCTGGAACTTTAATAGAAGTTGGGAAAGGTAGAATTAAGCCTGACGATATTCCTTTTATACTTGATAGCAGAGATAGAAAAAAGGCTGGCCCTACAGCACCGGCACAAGGTTTATGTTTAGAAAAAGTATACTATTGACACGCCAGGATAGTTGTATTAAAATAAAATAGTGTGATTATGCGCAAAAAAGGACCACTAGCCCCGGATCCTTTTAGATAAATTAGGATTAAAGTTAGGGAGGGAAAACGATGAAAACTTACATGGCAAAGAAGGAAGAAGTTCAAAGAAAATGGTATGTAGTTGATGCTACAGATAAGACTCTTGGAAGACTTGCAAGCCAAATTGCTACAATTTTAAGAGGAAAGCATAAGCCAATTTATACTCCAAACGTTGATTGCGGTGACTATGTTATAGTTATAAACGCTGAAAAGGTTGCTTTAACAGGAAAGAAACTTGATCAAAAGTTCTACAGACATCACTCATTATATCCAGGTGGACTAAAGGAAATATCCTACAGAAAGCTTCTTGAAACAAAACCAGAGCTTGCTATAGAAGAAGCGGTTAGAAGAATGCTTCCAAAGGGAAGATTAGGAAGACAAATGTTCAAGAAGTTAAAGGTTTATAGAGGCGCAGCTCACAACCACGAAGCACAAAAGCCAGAAGTTCTTGAACTTAAGTATTAATGAGCCTGAAGGGAGGATACGCTGATGGAAAGAGTTCAATACTATGGAACAGGTAGAAGAAAGACATCTGTTGCAAGGGTTAGATTAGTTCCTGGTGAAGGAAATATAATCATAAATAAAAGATCATTAGATGATTATTTTGGATTAGAAACTTTAAAGGTTATCGTTAAGCAACCACTCGTTTTAACAGGAACATTAAATAAATACGATGTTCTTGTTAACGTTCATGGCGGTGGATTTACAGGCCAAGCAGGTGCTATAAGACATGGTATTGCAAGAGCGTTAGTTCAAGCTGACGCAGATTTAAAGCCTGTATTAAAGAAGGCTGGTTTCTTAACAAGAGACCCAAGAATGGTAGAAAGAAAGAAATACGGCTTAAAGAAGGCAAGAAGAGCACCACAATTCTCAAAGAGATAATACAAACCCTCCATTTGGAGGGTTTTATTTTTTATCATTTTCAACTGAATGTGTCGAAAATCGACATTTAATCATAATATATAGTAACCTAAACTATCCAGTTGGAAGTGATATTGTGAGATTAAAATATAAAATATTGAAAACAATAGTATTAAATATTTTGGCATATTTTTTATTAATAATATTCTTTCAGAGTTTTTATATAAGACCAAAATTTAAAATGTTTATGGAAAGCATAATTAGTAATGAAATTCAAAGGGAAATAGCCCTTTTAGAAAAAGAACTGGAGTCATTGCATGTAACTACAAGGGATTATGCTATTTGGGACGAGTCTTATGATTTTGTTATTTATAAGCATAAGGATTATATAGAGGAAAATTTAAATTATCTTTCTCTAAAAAATATTGGTGTGTCGTTAGCTGCGATACTCGATAATAATGGAAATTTGATTTATGGAATTACAAGAAAAAATGAAGAAATAAAGGATTATTTTGATGAAAGATTATTAGATAAATTTATTTCAACAGGTTTACACAAAAGTAATTTTGTAGGTTTTTTAGAATTTGATAAAGATATTTATTGTTTTGCAGGAGAAGGAATCCATAAAAGTGATGGAACAGGAGTTAGGAAAGGGATTATAATTTTTGGTAAAAGGTTGGATGAAATAAAATTAAACACACAATGTAAGTATGAGTTTATAAATTTATTGGATTTAAATAAAAACGAGCTAGACAAAATAGAGAGGCAAATAAAGTCAAAAAATAAGGTGAAAATAAACCAAAAAGAAGTTATTTTAACAATAGAAAATAAGGATACCTATGTAGCCTACTATCCGATAAAAGATCTAACTGGAAATTTATTATTCTTATTTAAAATTTATGTTCCAAAAGATATGGAAAACAAAATAGAATATATGGGAATTGTTATTGCACTTACTATTTTACTTTTTGGTATATTGATAGTTTTTATATTGGATTTTAAATTTAGCAAATTAATAAATAATCCATTAGAACAGATAATGAACAACATTAAAGACTTTACCTACAAAATGGAAAATAAACTTAATATTGATCTTTATGGACGAAAGGATGAAATATCAGATTTAGCTAAAAGCATTGATATATTAAAATCTGAAATCATATCAAAACAGAATAATTTAGAAGATATAAATAGAAGGCTTGAAATAAGGGTAAAGGAAAGAACAAAAGAATTGGAAATTAAAAATAAAGAAATATTATTATCTGACAAAATATTATCTGAAACTTTAGAGGGGGTTATTATTTTAGACTTTGATAAAAGAATTTTAAAAGTAAATAAAGCTATTAAAAATATGTTTGGGTTTAAGGAAGAAGATCTAATTCAAAACAAAATAGATATTTTAAATTTTAAATTTGATAATATAAATTTTCATAATATATTTGATATTGTTCAACAAAAGGGATATTGGAGGGGAGAAGCAAGGATCTATAATAAAAATGATGTTAGCCTTCCTGTCTGGTTATCAGCTACTTTTTTACAATTTAATGGAGATAAAGTTTATATACTTATACTATCTGATATTTCACAGTTAAAAGAAAAAGAAGAAGAGCTTGAAAAACTTGCTTATTATGATCTATTAACTAACCTACCTAATAGGAACTTTTTTATGAAAAAATTAAAAGAAATAATTGATGAAACGATTTGTAAATCATTTGCACTTTTATTTATTGATCTTGATGGGTTTAAAGTTATAAATGATACATTGGGACATGATATTGGAGATAAAGTATTGATAAACGTAGCAGATAGAATAAACTCTTGTATTGATAAAGGCGATATTGTTTTTAGATTGGGAGAGGATGAATTTATTGTTTTAACTTTTAATATAGATAATGAATATAAAGTTAGGGATTATGCAAACAAAATTATAAATGAAATTTCTAAACCTTTATTCATAAATAATTTTGATATAAAAACTAGTGCAAGCATAGGAATAGTAATGTATCCTAAGGATGACATAACGTTTGAAGGGCTTCTTAGAAAGGCAGATGCTACTTTATATGAAGTAAAAGAAAAAGAAAAGGGAGGATTTTTGTTTTTCTCACAAGAGATTGAGGAAAAAAATATAAAATTTAGAGAAATAGAAACTGGATTAAGAAGAGCATTGGTAAACAATGAGCTTTGTTTATATATTCAGCCTATATTTAGGGAAAGTAATAATGGGGAATTTGTTATAAATAAAGGTGAATTGTTATTAAGATGGATTAGAAATAATAGAATTGTATATCCACCAGATGAATTTATTAAAGTAGCAGAGAAAAATGGAATGATAGTTGATGTAGGTAACTGGATTATGAAGGAGGCCTACAGAATTAGACAAAAGCTTATAGAAAAAGATATATATATAGATTTATGCATTAATATTTCTGCAAAGCAATTGGAGAATAAGGATTTCTTAAATAATATAAAATATTTACTTGATGAAAAAAATATTTTAGAAAATTGGATATTTGAAATTACAGAAAACGTATTGATCAAGGACTTTAACATTTCAACACATATATTTAAAGAATTAAAAAAGCTAGGGATAAAGATTGCTTTAGATGACTTTGGCACGGGATATTCTTCCATCAATTATTTAAGTCAACTTCCAATTGACTATATAAAGATTGATAGGTCATTTATTTCCAAAGCTGGCCAAGATGGTTTTAATGGTGTTATATTAGCTATAACTTCTATGGCAAAGTCTTTAGGGGTTAAAACTGTTGCAGAAGGAGTTGAAAATAAGGAACAGCTTAAATTATTAAGAAATTTAGGATGTAATGAATTCCAAGGCTATTTCTTTAGTAAACCAATTGATCTAGAGGAGTTTATAAGAAATTTTAATAGTTTAAATAAGATAAAAATATAACCTGCATTTTGCAGGTTATATTTTTATGTATTCAATTTCAAAGGAGCAAAAAGGACATTGGTTTGACGTCATAAAGGATTGAACTTCAAAGCCATTCCTTTTAATTAGAATTTTATTGCAATTAGGACATACAGTATTAGAAGGTAATAATACGTTTCCTAGATAAACAAAATTTAGATGTTTTTTAGCAATTCTTTGAAGCCTTACAAGTGTTTCAATTGGAGTAGCTTCAATTTGGAATTTATAATTAGGAAAGTATCGAGTTAAGTGAAGGGGAATATTAGGGCTAAGCTTTGAAATCCATAGGGAGAGCTTATCGATTTCTTCTTCTGAATCATTAAACCCAGGAATTATTAGGGTTGTTATTTCAACATGAGTATAATTGTAGGCAATTTTTATTGAATTTAAAACAGGTTCTAAGCTCCCGTGACATATTCTTTTATAGAAATCTTCATTGTAGGCTTTTAAGTCAAAGTTTATAGCTTTAACATGTTTAATAATATCCTTTAATGGAGCTTCATTAACATATCCATTTGAAACTAAAATTATGTCCAATTCATCTTTAAGTAATGTAATTGTATCGTATATATATTCATAAAAAATTAAAGGTTCATTGTATGTGAAGGCTATACCGATGTTTCCTTTTTCTTTATATTTTAAAGCAATACTAATTAATTCCTCAGGCGATATAAAAGTTGTAAAAAAAGTTTCAGCAGTTTGGGATATTGTATAGTTTTGACAGAATCCACAGGAAAAATTACATCCAACAGAACCTACGGATAAAATTAAACTTCCGGGTTTATAGTGATAAAGGGGTTTTTTTTCGATAGGATCAAGGTTTATGGCAGAAATTTTCCCATAATTTAAGGAGTAAAGCTTCCCGTCTATTACCTTTCGCACTCTACAAAGTCCGGTTTGACCTTCGCTGAGTTTACAACCATGGGGACATAGATTGCAATAAACTAGATCTTCTATTTTATTATAAAATTGAGCTTCCTTCATTTACATCACCTGTATCTTTTAACTTCAAAGCGTTCTATGGAATAATTTTCATCTGGTGATATCCCTGCTTTTTTTAAAGCTATTTGCAACTGCTTTTCAACTGTATCTACTCCTTCTAAATTAGGAAGCAAAAGTCCAGCCCTTGTGCCCCTTCTTACGATAACGCCATAGCATTTAGGATCAAGATCATCTTTTGTAGCAGGCTCGGGCGGCATTAACACATCAACCGAATATTCAAGTTCGTCAAGTTCATCCTCTTCAACTGGATAAAATCTTGGATCATTAGTTCCTGATTCGAGGGAATTTCTTATGATTTCCTCTGCAATGGAGTTTGTTAATGGATATATTGTCCCTATGCAACCTCTAAGTTCTCCGTTTTTATATATAGAAACAAATACACCTCTCTTTTCATTTAACATCTCATCTGTAACGTAATTTGGAATTTTAAGATATTTTTTATTTTTTATATAATATTCTAAGCTTTCCCTTGCTAGTTTTACATATGGGTTTTCATTTGCTCTTTTTTCTTTTAAACTATTCTTTACCGCAAGATTTATAGTTTCTAATTTACTTTCTACTTTTTTATCTATTATAAATTTTACATTTGCATAGCCTATTCCGAAAGGAGCTTCATATGATAATATTTCAGATGTAAAATTATATTCATCTAAAGTTCCAAGAAGGATGTAAAGGGATCTTAACCCACATTCTGCAGCCCGTTTGATTAAGGATTTATCCATTTTAAATATTTCAACAGCTTTGCCTTCCTTTAGATAATCTAATAATTGGCTATCAAATTTTGGACCATATTCATCAAATCCATAGGGGCTTTTACTGCTTGCCTTATGGGAAAGGTCTCCACTGGCAATTACAACAGCTCTTTCCTTTGAATTTTTGAAAGCATCGGCTATTTTAATCCCCAATTCATATAACTTCATTGGATTTATCATGCCATAGGTTATGTGAATAATGGAAAAATCTTTATATTCTTTTGTTATAAAATAAAGAGGAACGATGGCACCATGATCTAAGCTTAATCTAATATTATATTCAACATGAGAATTTTCACCTAATGGCGCAATTGGAATTTCAGCTTCATCCGCCAATTCAATGATTTTATTTGCTAATTCTTTATTTATTTTAAATTTAAAAGATAAAGATGGTGCATTAAAATTTTTTAAACTACCATCAATAAATGAGGAATTACAAATAGCAACAGCATCACTAAAAACAGGTCCATGGGGAGTTATGATAATAATTGTATCAGGCTTAATACTTGCAATTTCCTTTGCAATTTTTGTGCAGGCATCGATTGTTTTCTTTGCAATTTTTTCTTCTCCCCTACCAACTTCAGGGATTATTATGGGAGGGTGAGGCATAAGAAATTGTCCTACTATAGGCATAACAAACACCTCTTTAGTAAAATAAGTTTTAATAATATTTTACCATAAGCTACCTTTTTTCAAAATAATCTAAAACGCCGCAATAGATAGCCCAGGCAATTTTATTTTGATATTCATCCTGATTTAATAGATATTCTTCCTCAGGATTTGATAAAAAGCCGCATTCAACTATTACAGATGGGATACCGTTATCCTTTAAAATATAATAGGTATCGCTGGGTTTAGCGACACGATTATTATTTCTATCTAACACTTTTATTAACTGCGCTTGGATAGACTTTGCTAATTTTTCGCTTTCAAAATCATTAGATGGGTAAAAGGTTTGTGCACCATAATATCTTGAATCAGGGAAGTAGTTTAAATGGATGCTTATAAATATGTCGGCTTTGTTTTCCTTAATTATCTGTTTCCTATTCTTAAGATCTTCGGCTTTTCTGCCTTTTCTTGTTTCGTAGGAATATAACCCCTCATCAACTTCCCTTATCATAATGCATGTATCACCATGACTTTCAATATAGCCCTTTAATTTTTTAGCAATTTCAAGATTTATGTTTTTTTCAATCGTTCCATTCTTACCAATAGCACCACCGTCTATACCTCCATGTCCGGCATCTACAACAATTACTATATCCTTTGCCATATTTAATACTTCTTTATTAAGTTTTACTTGAACATAAACTATCGAAGTAAAACACAGAGTTAATATAATAATTGAAGCGATTGCTTTTTTCATGCTTTCACCTGCCTAAATTCAAATCAATAATATATTATGTAGATATCATATTTAATATTCTTCTATATAAAATAAGGCTGTCCAAATTAGACAGCCTTACTGATTAATTTCAATGACTAACTGAGCAATATTGTTTGCATGATCACCGATTCTTTCAAGATTAGAAATGATATCTAAAAATATTGCGCCGCTTTCAGGATAACATATACCAGTATTTAATCTATCTATGTGACCATTTCTTAGCTGCTTGTCTAGTTTATCTATTTTACTTTCAAGCTCAATTGTTTTCATAGCCTTTTGAAGGTCACCATCTTTAAGGGAAGATAAAGCTAAGTCAACAGCCTCTATTACATATTGATACATAAATTTTATTTCAACGATGGCCTCATCTGAAAAAATTAGGGAATTTTTATACTTATGCTCAGCAAGTTCGTATAGGTTTTCGGCATGGTCGCCGATTCTTTCTATATCATTTATAATGTGATAAAGGGCAGCAATAATTTTAGACTGATGTTCGTTTATTTCTGTATTAGATAGCTTTACAAGGGATTCTGTAATTTCCTTTTCATAATGATTTATGTCATTTTCTATTATAAGTAGATTTTGGGAAATCATTGGATCGTAATTTAATATTAAATCTAAACTTCTCCTTACGTTATTTAATGCATCGTAACCCATATTTATTATTTCTTTTATTATCTGTATAACTGCAATTGAAGGATTATGAAGGTTAATTTCATGTAGGAGCAAAAACTTTTTTTTGCTTATATAATTATTCTTAATCAAATCAAATTTTTTGTAAGGATTAATTATTAAAACCATTAAAAGAGTTAAAGTCACAATTATTCCTACATACAACGCATATATTTGATAAAAATTTAAATTTAGTTGTTTATGTATTAATTTCTGTAAAATTAAAAAAATTATAAATATAAGTCCATTATATATTAGTAATATTGACAAGGACTTTTTAGCTATTGAATTTTTCCTGTAATTATTAATTATTGCTTTTAATATCAATGCTATGTTGGAAAGAAGCAATAGGTCTACTATATAATATTTGCTTAAATTGTTAGATGATAAAATTGCAAAAATCATTGGGAATATAAAAATATTGTTTTGAAAAATTATAGTTAAAATAAAAACTACTAAAGATAAAATAATAATATTTTTACTCAAAAAAAACATTGCTTCGCTCTTAATTAAAGTAGAATAAATAAAATGGGAGGAAAGAAAAACAAATCCATAGGATACTATTGTTCTTCCGATGTCCTTGAATTTTTTCGTTTTAGTAAGGAAGAAAATACCTGTTCCTAAGACTATCAAGTAAGCCCATAAATGAAACATCAATCTAAAGCTAAATACATAAACTATTATAATTGTTCCTAAAAGGGAACCTAAAAAGATTATAAAGCTATTTAATACTGATAATGCTTCTACGTTTAAAAGGCTAGAAGTTATGTTAATAGAGTAATTTAATCCTAGAGTAAGGAAGGTATAAAATGTCCCAAATAAAATATCAGTATACACCCTTTTTTTAAATCCTTTTTTAGAATTTTCCAGATAATTTTCAATTATTTTTTCAAAGACCGAATTAATCCAATAAATTGAATATGATAACAATGATAGCGCAGCAAAAAAAGCAATTATTCCAAATCCATCTTCCATAATTATCCCTCTTTGCTTTCAGCCTTTTTCATGCAGAAAGGGCACTCATAATAAAAAGGATGATCCATAAGTAATGCAGCTTCATTTAATGAACTATACATGTCAATATCATCTTCATGTATTAAATCGATATGACATTCTTCCTTTTCATTTAAAAGGTCATGAAGAGTTTTATTTTTTATATCATATAAGTATCTTTTGCCGAAATAAGGATATCCAAATCTACGCATACTCCACCTCGTCATGTTATTTTGTTTAATATTATATCATAAATTATCCTGTAGAAAAATATTATAATTTAAATAAGATAAATTTCATTATAAATAAAGGTAAATTTTGTGATTTACATCACAAAAACTATTGTTTTAATTTTTTGTTAAATTATAATATTACTTACTTATCAATGGAAAAAAGGGTTGGGATGAGGCGATGAGAATAATAAATAACAGATATAGACTTATAAAGAAGATTTATCAAAATGATGGACTAGCTTCCTATCAAGCTATTGATATCAAAAGATCTCAAGGAGTTTTAGACTTAAATATTATTAATTTTGATTATGTTGATTGGGAATTTTATGATTTCTTAGCAAATAATTTTATTATGTTAACTTCAATTGTTCACAGTAACTTAAAAAGATTATATAGTTTTGATATTATAGAAAATAAAAACGGTAGATTGGATAAAAATTATCAATATTTCTATACTACTGAGTTTGTTGAAGATGTCCAGCCTTTAAATGTATTAGAAGGATTAGACATTGATGAAAAATTGAATCTTTTTATAGAAATTGCAAAAACAATAAACTTTCTGCATCTTAAGGGGTGTCTCTATAATTCCATTAATTTATCTAATATTAATTTTGTTAAGGTAGAAAATAAGCTTACTGTTAAATTGAATGACATAGTAACAGCAAGAATAGGTGAATTTGTAAAAACTAATAGAAGTCAAATAATTTTCAAGGCACCTGAAGTTATAGAGGGTGAAGAACATACAGTAAAGTCTGATATATATTCATTAGGGGTATTATTTTTGGTAATTTTACTGGGAGGTATAAAATTTGTTAAGATAGATGATGGATTTTCTAAGTTAAAGGATGTTTTGCCAAAAGAATATTTAGGAATTAATGATATTATTAAAAAGATGATAAAAGAAGATCCTGCAGAAAGATATGACAGTATAACAAAGGTTATAAATGATTTAAATAGTCTCTTGAATAAGAATTATATTCCATTTGAAGTGGAAGATTTGGAGAAAATTAATTTTAATATAAAGCTTTCAGGAAGAGATAAAGAAATCAAAAAGATATTCGATTCTTTTAGAAAAAATAAAGGATGTGTTTTAATATCTGGTGAAACAGGAATTGGAAAAACAAGATTATTAAAGGAATTAGAGTTTTTATTTAGATTAAAAAATATCAACTGTTTTAGCTATTATAATGAAGCTGAATCTAACAGCAGAAAAGTTTTCCTGGAAATTGCAAGAAAAATATTTTCAGAGGGTAGTGAAAATTTACAGGATGAATATAGGGAGGAATTGTTAAATACCTTTGAAGAGTTTAAAAATAGTATAATAAGTGAAGAGTTATATAATGAAAAAAATAGAATTAGAATGATAAACACGATATATAGATACATAAAAAACAAATATAAAGATGAAAGAATTGTTATTATAATCGATGATTTTAATTCCCTTGATAAATTTTCATATTTAATGGCAAAGGATATTTTAACCTCTAAAATTGCAGAACAAGCAATGTTTATAATTTCTTTTAAAAGCGATGGATTAATTAGTAATGATATAAGGGCATTAATAAACGACATAAGAAAAGAACAAAATACCATAGAAATAAAATTAAAGGGATTGTCGAAAGAGTATGCTTCGGAGATGATAAAAAATCTTTTATCTATGGGGTATACTCCAAGATTGTTTTCAAACAAAATATTTGAAATAACTTATGGTAATCCACTATTTATTGTTGAAATAATTAAGGATCTTTATCTAAGGGGAGATTTATTTATTAATAGTTCAACAGGAATTTGGAGCAGTAAATTTGATGATGATTATGACAGGATGATACTACCTAATTCAGTAGAACAAGCTATTTTTAATCAAATTAATGAACTAGATGAAGAAGATATAATCGTCCTTGAGGTTCTTTCGATATTTCAAAATGGAGTTACTACAGATGTTCTAGGTGAATTTTTAAATAAAGATAAAAATAAATTGGGTAATATTCTAAGGAGTTTAGAGAATAAAGGAATTATTATAAGCAAAATAAGCGATGAAGGAATTCTTTACGATTTACAAAATCAAATGCTTAAACGTTTAATTTACAATAGAATTGATGAGAAGGTAAAGGTAGATTTGCATCTTAAGGCAGGAAAATTTTTAGAAAAGAGCAATAGAATTTATTTGAATCCATATAGTCTCAAAGAAGAAATATTATATCACTATGAAAGGGCAAATGAAGTAGAAAAAATAATCGAATATTGTATCTATAATGCTATATTGATGAAAAGGCTAAATAATAAAAGTGATGCTATTTCGTATTATGAAAGGGCATTAAAATATTTTAAGGAAAGGGAAGCAGATTATAGAAAAGTAGATATATTAATGAGTCTCGGATATATTTACTTAGAAGTTGGAAATGTAAAGAAGGCAATTGAACTTTTCAAACAAGCAAAGCTTTGGGCCTTAAATTTAAAGGACTATAATAGTGCTATAGATTCAATGAATAAGTTGGTGGAAATATATATAAATAAAAATGATAAAAACAAAATCATAAAATCTTTAGAGGAAATAAAAAATTTATTACAGATTCATGATTATAAAAGAGGCTATCTTGAATATCAATTTAACACGGCAGTTTATTATAGAAATAATGATAAGTTAGAGGATGTTAGAAACATATGTAAGCAAGCTCTTGAAATGTGTGATGATAATTGCCCTGAAATAAAGGGAAAATTTATTAAACTTTTAGGGGATTGTTGCTATTTATCATCTGAGCCGGAAATGGCCATTGATTATTATAAAAAGGCTCTATATTATTTCGAGTTAAATGAAAGCAAACAAGAAATGATACGGGTATTAAACAATTTAAGTATTATATATTCAGATTTTTATCAGGATTATGACAATGCCTTGAATTATCTTGAAGAAATGAAAAACTTAGCAGAGAAAGAGGGGGTTGCCTTTCTAAAAGCCCTTTCACTTATTAATATTGGAGAGATAAATTATATAAAATTTAATACAACAGAAGCCTTAGAATGCTTCAGCACTGCCTTGGATATTATTGATGAATTGGGATATAAAGCATATACTTTTTATATTTATTGCTTTTTAATAGGTATTTATTTAAGACTGGGAAATTATTCTAAGGCTTATTTCTATCATTTAAAGGCTAAGGATGAGCTTAAAAATAATACTAATCAGAATATTTATGATGGCTTATATTATTATTTTAGTGCACAACTATTTTATAAATTTGGGGACATTGATAAAGCACATGAATATTTAAAGGAAGTATTAAGGATACATCAAAACAATGATATAAAAATTAAATGGGATGCAGAGGCTTTTCTATTAATTTTAAATATTTCAAAAGACTTAGAAAGACTAGACGATGTTATGGATTCGTTATCTAATATAATAAAAAAATATAAAAACAGCGTCGAAAAAATATATATCTACTATCATTTAGCTTTTAAATTTGTCAAGCTAAATAAAATTAACTTTGCGAAAAAAATATTTGATTTGATTAACGATTTTGAACTTAATGAGTTACCAGTTGGTTTGAAACTTAGAATAGAGTATCTAGATATTTTACTAAATAAAAATAAAATTCTTGCATTAGAAGAAATACTACCAAAATTAAAAGAAAATAAATTGATAGAATTAAGCATGATGGCAAACAGAATTTTAGGAGATTATTACTATAATAATAATGTTTACAAGGCAGTTAATTTCTATGCAGCTTCACTTACCTTAATGCTAAGTCTTTTGAAGGATTTGCCAGAGGAATATAAAATTAAATTTATATCGATTTCAAATTTCCATAATACATTAACTAAAATGAGCAAAATTTTAGAAATCGATATAAATGAAGAGGAGAGTTTAGAACTTAACAAATTAACTGAATATGCAGACCATTTAATTAGTTCCCAAATTAATAATTTAAAAGGAAATACAATACAAAAAATAAAATCTAGTTTTAAAGAGGAATTAAACTTAAATATTAGCAATATTAATGATTTATTAAATAAAATTACACTAGATTCAAACAGTGATATTTTATTAATAATGAAATATATGTCCTATATTACCCTAGCAACAAATTATCTATTAATTACTGATTCTAAAAATCCGGAAATACTTGTAAGCAAAGAAAAAGTTGACATCAATAATTATAGTTTAATTATCGATAAAGCTAAAAGATTAGAAAAATCCATTATTGTAAAAAAATCAGATGAATACGGCAATGTTGTTAACTGGATTTGTATCCCTTTAATAAAAAATAAAAGAAAAGATAAGTTTAGAATTTCTACATATGACATAAAAAGAAACTATGGATATGTAATTTTAGAAACTGATAAGATTATTAATAATTTTTCGGAGGAGGCTATAGAAGAATGTAAGCCTTTAGTAAACTTACTAATAGGGTATATTGAAAATATTAATATTATTAATACGGCTATAATAGACAAGTTAACATCTGCCTATACAAGAAAGATGTTAGACGATCTATTAGATGAAAATATAGAAAATGCAGAATTGAATAGTGGATTTTTTTCAGTTGTAATGATAGATATAGATAACTTTAAAAAGATAAATGATAAATACGGTGTAAGTGGTAAAATAAAATGGAGAGATTTCGGAAGTTAAAAATCCCGAAAATTTACCAGTAATATATACAGCAACTATCTTCTCCTGTTAAAATTTAATTAGTTTAAGATAACAGGGGGAGATATTGTGGGAATCATAAATGGTAAAAAGAAGGGATGGAGATTGTTTTCTGAAATCAAAAACCTAAAGGGAAATGGCTTGAAAAAGTCTCAAATTGCAAGATATCTGGGGGTGGATTACAAAA